>NZ_AGBG01000010.1:0-107633 GCF_000225005.1 Ectothiorhodospira sp. PHS-1
TGTTGAGCCCTGCATTATTTGGTGTGCCATCGGCGCAGATGCCTCCCGCGGGGCTGTTGGGTGTCTCGAAGAAGTTGACGCCGAATGTGATGGTTGCAGCGGGTAGGCCGATCCCGCTGGGATCAAAGGGTGTCAGCGTCAGCGTGGAAGCGATGTCCACTGAAAGCAGTGAGGCTGATCCTGCAAGAATAGGATTGTTGCGGTGGGTGATGGAGACGTTAGGGACCAGTGCGCCGTTGGTATCGACGAGGGTATTGGCCGGTGAGTCCGAGATGATCAGCCCGCTATTACCAGCCGTGGTGGCCGCAGTGCCCCAACTTAGTTCTGTGTCGCTGACAAAATTGACGCCGGCCGGGTTCACGCTGTCTTGGACAAAGACAGTATTGACATCCACCTGCCAGGTAGTGATGGGCGCGGCTTGGGCCGCTCCAGCAAGACCAAAAGCCAAGCCTGCGATGATGACTTTTTCTTTTGATAGTTTCATTGGGAGGGCCCTCGTGACTGTAGGTGTGCTCAACGTCGGGTTTTCCGTGAGCGTCATGGGGAGATATGCAGAAAGTGGGCCGCTTTTTGTTTTTTCTTTATTTTTTAATAAAAATCATTAACTTGTCTGTTTTTTTGGTGTGTTTTTTGAAGTGGGCCGTATTTTCGGGAATGATCTGTTAATTCTTCCGACATCATCACACCAACCCATACTGCCGCAACTTCTTCCTCAACGTCCCCCGGTTCAACCCCAGGTACTGCGCCGCCCGGCTCTGGTTGCCGTCACAGTGCCTGAGCACGGAGGCCAGCAGGGGGCGCTCCACCTCTTCCATCACCAGTCGATAGACGTTGTCCGGCTCGTGGCCGTCCAGGTGGGCGAAGTAGTCGTCCAGGGCCTGGTGCACGGCCTTGGCCAGGGTTTCACTCTCTCCCTTGATCTCGTGAGTCATGCGGCAATTTCCTCGCCTTGGGGGAGCGACTGGAAGTAGCGGGTGATCAGCTGTTGCTGGGTGGCGCGATCCGGGGCGCGCAGGATGCGGGGTCGCCAGTCGGCGACGCCGGGACGGCCGTCCAGGTACCAGCCGATGTGCTTGCGGGCGGTGCGTACTCCCAGGTTCTCTCCGTAGAAATCGTACATATGGCTCAGGTGGGCCTGCAGCAGGGCATGGACCTGGGCCGGGGTGGGATCGGGCAGGTGCTCGCCGTGGGTCAGGTAGTGCTGGATCTGCCGGAACAGCCAGGGACGGCCCTGGGCGCCGCGGCCGATCATGAGGGCGTCGGCGCCGGTGATCTCCAGTACCCGCCGGGCCTGCTCGGGGGTGCGGATGTCGCCGTTGGCGATGATGGGGATGTCCACCGCCTGCCTGACCCGGGCGATGGCCTGGTAGTCCACGGTCCCCTTGAAGCCGCAGGCGCGGGTGCGGCCGTGGACGGTGAGGGCCCGGATGCCGTGATCCCGGGCCAGGCGGGCGATGTCGGGGGCATTGATGTGATCCCGGTCGACGCCCAGGCGGATCTTGAGGGTGACGGGCACCGGCACGGCGGCGACAACGGCCGCCAGGATCCGGGCCACCCGGGGCGGGTCGGCCAGCAGGGCGGCGCCGGCACTGCGGTTGACCACCTTGCGGGCGGGGCAGCCCATGTTGATGTCGATGATCTGGGCACCCAGGTCGACGGCGGCCCGGGCGGCCTCGGCCATCATCTCCGGATCATAGCCGGCGATCTGGACGCTGCGGGGGCCGATCTCGCCGTCCTGGTCCAGGCGCAGGCGGGACTTGGTGGTCCCCCACAGGCTCATGTCCGAGTGGACCATTTCCGACACCGCCAGGCCGGCGCCTTGCTGTCGGCACAGTTGACGGAAGGGGCGGTCGGTGATGCCCGCCATGGGCGCGAGGATCAGTGGCGGGTCGACGGTGTGGGGTCCGATGTGCATGGGTCTTGAGGGGTGTGATGCGGGGCTTGCGCCGAATCGCCCATGATACCCAGTGGGGGGCGGGCTATAAACCCCTGCTCCCGGGCGGCGGGTCAGGGGGCAAGAAAACGGAACCGGTACGACACCGCCGCCGGACCCGGGTCCTCCACGTCCAGGCGGAGTTCCGCCGGCTGTGTCGGCGGCATGAGTCCCTCCGGGGGTTGGACCAGATAGGTCTCGGGAGCAAATCGCCGCGCGGCCACCGGGTTGCCCATGATGTCCATGAAGACCAGTTCCAGAATCGGCCAGGGTTGGGGAAAGTCGGCCCGGTTTTCCAGGCGACCGGTGATCATCAGGGCATCGGGGTGACCGGGGTGGCTGTGGACCTGTCGACCGACCAGATGCAGGGAGGCCGGGTCGGTGCGCGGCGACAGCGGACAGCCCAGCCGGTCGCAGGCCTGGCGTACCCAGGGCTCCAGTTCCGGGTGTGTCAGCAGCCATTCCCGCTGATGGTAGGCCAGTTGCGCCATCAGTCCGAGGATCAGGACCAGGCAGGCCAGGCTCCAGGCCAGGGTGCCGAACACGGATCGAGGGGGGGCATGGACCCTGGCCAGGTCGTCCTTGAGGACGGCCGGGATCATCAGGGGGGCTTCCGGTTCCGGGGCCGGCTCGGGAGGGGTTTCCGGCGGTCCGTCCCCGGTCGTCCGGATGTCGAATACCCGGCGGCAGCTGTCGCATCTCACCCGGCCGCCCCAGGCTTCCCGCTCCGCGTCGGTGACGGGGAATCGGTGCCGGCAATGGGGGCAGCAGGCGAGCATGAAATCAGCTCGTGTCGCTGTGCCGGACGCCTTGCAGCAGGGTCCAGCCGTCCTGCCGGTCGGCCACGCTCATCTCGAACCAGGGCGCATGGGCGGAGGCGACTTCCTCTGCCTGACGGTCCAGCAATCCGGCGAGGATGATGCGCCCCCCGGCCCGGGTGCGTCGGCCCAGGGCCGGGGCCAGGGCGATGAGGGGGCCGGCCAGGATATTGGCCATGGTCAGGTCGAAGCGGATCTCGTCCGGCAGGGCGTCGGGCAATACCGCGTGCAGTCGCTCCGGCGCGATGCCGTTGCGCTCGGCATTCTCCCGAGTGGCGGTCATGGCCTGGGGGTCGATGTCCACGCCCCAGGCATGGCGGGCGCCCAGGGCCAGGGCGCCGATGGCCAGGATGCCGGAGCCGCAGCCGTAATCCAGGACCTCCTGGTCCACGGGGGCGTGGCGGTCCAGCCAGCCCAGGCACATGGCGGTGGTGGGGTGCGTGCCGGTGCCGAAGGCCAGGCCGGGGTCCAGGCGGATGTTGACCGCCCGGGGGTCCGGTGCCTCGTGCCAGGTGGGCACGATCCACAGGCGCTCCCCGAAGCGGATGGGCTTGAAGTCATCCATGCAGGCCCGCACCCAGTCCTGGTCCGGCAGGATCTCGTGGTGGATGCGGGCCGGTTCCAGGCCCAGCGTCCGGGCCAGGGCGGCGGTGAGGCCGGGGATGTCGGCGTCGGCGGCAAACAGTCCGGTCACCAGGGTATCCGGCCACAGGGGGGTTTCCCCCGGCAGGGGTTCCAGCAGGGGGAAGTCCCCGGCATCCCGCAGCATGACCGAGATGGCCCCCAGATCCAGCAGGGCGTCTTCCACGGTGTCGGTCTGCTCGGCCGTGGCCGGAAGGGTGATCTGGATCATCAGCTCTGTGCCTTGAGTTTCTTTTCCAGGTAGTGGATGTCCGTGCCGCCGTTCTGGAAGGCCACGTCGTTGATCAGATCCCGGTGCAGGGGGATGTTGGTCTTGATGCCCTCGATCACGATCTCCGACAGTGCCCCGCGCATGCGGGCCAGGGCGATCTCCCGGGTGGCCCCGTAGCTGATGAGCTTGCCGATCATGGAGTCGTAGTAGGGCGGTACCTTGTAGCCATTATAGATGTGGGTATCCACGCGGATGCCCGGGCCGCCGGGGGCGTGGTACTGGCCGATGGTCCCCGGGGAGGGCATGAAGGTGGCCGGATCTTCCGCGTTGATGCGGCATTCGATGGCGTGGCCCTGTATCTTGACCTGCTCCTGGGTGAAGCTGAGCGGTTCGCCGGCGGCCACCCTGATCTGTTCCCGCACGATGTCGATGCCGGTCACCATCTCGGTCACCGGGTGCTCCACCTGCACGCGGGTGTTCATCTCGATGAAGTAGAACTCCCCGTCCTCGTAAAGGAACTCGAAGGTGCCCGCGCCCCGGTAACCGATCCGACGGCAAGCGTCGGCGCAGCGCTCGCCGATGGCGCGGCGCTGTTCTTCGGTGATGCCGGGGGCCGGGGCCTCCTCGATCACCTTCTGGTGACGGCGCTGCATGGAGCAGTCCCGCTCTCCCAGGCTGACCGCGTGGCCGTGCTCGTCGGCGATCACCTGGATCTCCACGTGCCGGGGGCGCTCCAGATATTTCTCCATGTAGACGGTCGGGTTGTTGAAGGCGGAGGCCGCCTCGTTGCGGGTCAGGGAGATGGCGTTGATGAGGGCGCCGTCGGAGTGCACCACCCGCATGCCGCGGCCGCCGCCGCCGCCGGAGGCCTTGATGATGACCGGGTAGCCGATCTTGCGCGCCAGGGCCAGGTTCTCTTCCGGATCATCCCCCAGGGCGCCGCCGGAACCGGGGACGCAGGGAACGCCGGCGGCGATCATGGCGTCTTTGGCGGAGACCTTGTCACCCATCAGGCGGATGGTGTCGGCCCGGGGGCCGATGAAGACGAAGCCGCTGGATTCCACCCGTTCGGCAAAATCGGCGTTCTCCGACAGAAAACCGTAGCCGGGGTGGATGGCCTCGGCGTCGGTGACCTCGGCGGCGCTGATGATGGCGGGGATGCTGAGATAGCTGTCGATGGAGCGGGCCGGGCCGATACACACCGACTCATCCGCCAGGCGCACGTGCTTGAGATCCCGGTCCGCGTCGGAATGCACCGCCACGGTCTTGATGCCCATCTCGCGACAGGCCCGCAGGATCCGCAGGGCAATCTCACCCCGGTTGGCAATCAGTATCTTGTTGAACATGTGCTTGTCTGGCCCCTGGTCGTCGTTCAGTCGATGATGAACATGGGCTGGCCGTATTCCACCGGCTGACCGTTTTCCACCAGGATGGCCTTGATCACGCCCGCCTTGTCGGCCTCGATCTGGTTGAGCATTTTCATGGCTTCGATGATGCACAGGGTATCACCGGCATTCACCGACTGGCCCACTTCCACGAAGGCGCGGGCGCCGGGGGTGGGGGCGCGATAGAAGGTGCCCACCATGGGAGCGGTGACCTGATGGCCGGAGGGCAGGGCGGGCTTGTCTTCCGCGGCGGGTGCCGGTGCCGGCGCGGCCGGTGCGGCGGCGGGCGCGGCACCGGGGACCATGTACTGCTGGGGCGGCATCATGAAGGCGGTGCCGCTGTTGGGGGCTGCCCGGGTGATGCGGACCGATTCTTCACCTTCCTGGATCTCGATCTCGTTGATGCCGGATTCTTCCAGCAGTTCGATCAGTTTCTTGATTTTTCTGATATCCATGGCGTCTCAGCTTCGGTTGGTCAGTTGCATGGCGGCCTGCAGCGCCAGCGCATACCCGTGGGGGCCCAGGCCGATGATCACACCGGCGGCCACGTCGGACAGGTAGGAGTGGTGGCGGAAGGACTCGCGGGCAAAGGTGTTGGAAAGATGCACTTCAATGAACGGTATGGCCACGCCCAGCAGGGCGTCGCGCAGGGCGATGCTGGTATGGGTGTAGGCGCCCGGATTGATCAGGATGCCGTCCACGCCTTCGTGACGGGCGGCGTGGATGCGGTCGATCAGGGCGTGTTCCGCGTTGGACTGGAAGGCGTCCAGGTCATGGCCGGCCTGTCGGGCCTGTTCGGTCAGGGCCTGGACGATGTCATCCAGGGTCCTGCTGCCGTACACGCCCGGCTCGCGGGTGCCGAGCAGGTTCAGGTTGGGACCGTTGAGCAGCAGGAACTTGGCCATGGGCTTCACAACATCGCGAGGACTGGAAAATGCCGGGCCTTGCGGGGTGAAAACCGCGGTCAGTCGCAGGAAAGATGAATACCCCCAAGGTGCAGGGGATTGTGCCTCATGGCTGGGGTGGTGTCCAGGGTCTGGGCCGGATTATGGGGTTTTTGCCGAAGTTTCCGGCATGTTCTAATAATTTTCCGAGAGGTTTCGTGGGCTCGTCCGGGTTGCGGTGGGTCTTCGTGTGTCGTGGGAGCCGGCTTGCCGGCGAATCGCCGCGCTCGGGATTGCGCCGTCACAGCAGGGGCCGCAGTTCCCGCTCCAGCGTCGCCCGCGTCAGCTCACCCGCATGGATATACCGGATTCGACCCTCCCGGTCCAGCAGCACGCTGTAGGGCAGGCTGCCGAAGCGGTTACCGTAGCGGCGCGCCACTTCCATGGCGGTGTCCTCGCCGATGAGCACCGGAAAATTCACCATGTAGGTGTCCATGAAATCCCGGACCGCCTGGTGCTCGTCAATGGCCACCGCCACGATGGTGAAACCGGCGGCCTCATGCTCTTCCTGCATCTCCACGAAGGTGGGCATCTCCTTGCGGCAGGGGGGGCACCAGGTGGCCCAGAAGTTGACCAGCACCACCTGATTGTCCCATTCGGCGATGGTGCGCTCCCGGCCCTGCATGTCGGGCAGGACAAAGTCGGGACGTTGCTGGCCCAGCATCCCGGACCCGGTGAGCGCGCTGTCGGCCTGCTTGCCGGAGGAGAACAGGCTGAAACCGAAACCGGCGGCGGTGCCGGAGATCAGGGCGAGCGCCAGCAGGACCGGCAGCAGATAACGGCGCGAAGGACCGGATTGCGGTGATGACATGCTCAGGATCTCCCCAGGGCGCGGAGCAGATGGTCGGTGAACTGACGGGCGTTCATGTAGCCTACCACCCGTTCATGGGCCAGTTCCTGTCCCTGTCCGTCATAGAAGACCAGGGCCGGTGGGCCGAACAGGTTGAAGGCCCGCATCAGTTCCCGGTGATCGCCGGTGTTGGCGGTGACGTCGGCCTTGAGCAGGCGGACCCCGGACAGGGCCCGGGCCACGTCGCCGTCCTGGAAGGTGGTGCGCTTCATGCGCACGCAGTCCACGCACCAGTCGGCATAGAAGTCCAGCATCACCGGCTGACCCAGCTCCCGGGCCTGGGCCAGCTCCCGTTCCAGGTCCGCCAGGCTGTCCACCGGGCGGAACGGCAGTTCGGCCTGGACCGCTGCCGAGGTGCCGGTGGTGATGCCGCTCAAGGGCCGCAGCACATCCCGGCCGCCGGAGGCGGCACCGATCATGACCAGAATCCCGTAGATCAGGATCACCAGACCCAGCCCCTTCCACAGCACCCGCCAGCCGCCGGCGTTCTCCGGCAGGGACTTCACCGCGCCCATGTAGACGGCGGAGACGATGAGCAGGGCGGCCCACAGGAACAGGGTGATCTGGGCGGGCACCACCCGCTCCAGCAGCCAGATGCCCATGGCCAGCAGCAGCACGCCGAACACGGCCTTGACGGCGTCCATCCAGGCCCCGGCCCGGGGCAGCAGCTTGCCGGCGGAGGTGCCGATGACGAGCAGGGGCAGGCCCATGCCCATGCTCAGGGAGAACAGGGCCAGGCCGCCGAGTATCGCATCGCCGGTCTGGCTGATGTAGAGCAGGGCGCCCACCAGGGGGGCGGTGACGCAGGGACCGACGATCAGGGCCGACAGAAAGCCCATCACCGCGGCGCCGATGAGGGTGCCGCCCTGCTGCTTGCCGGACAGGGCGGACAGCCGGGTCTGGATGCCGGAGGGCATCTGCAGGTCATAAAAGCCGAACATGGCCATGGCCAGGGCGATGAACACGGCCACGAAGCCGCCGATGATCCAGGGGTTCTGGAAGGCCGCCTGCAGGTTGGCCCCCGCCAGGCCGGCGAATATCCCGGCCACGGTATAGGTCAGCGCCATGGCCAGGACGAAGACCAGGGAGATGAAGAAGGCCTTGCGGGTGGTGAGATCCTTCTGTCCCACGATGATGTTGGACAGGATGGGGATCATGGGCAGCACGCAGGGGGTGAAGGTCAGCAGCAGCCCGAAACCGAAGAACACCAGGGCCACCAGCCAGATGCGTCCATCCGCCAGTTGGGCGGCGATGCGATCCTGTTCCGTCACGGGCGGGCCGCCGGCCGCGGGCCGGGGTTCCAGGGCCTGGGGGCCGCGGATATCGGTGAGATCCAGGCTGACGGTCTGGAAATGGGGGGGGTAGCACACCCCGATGTCGGCACAGCCCTGGGAGCGGGCCTTGAGGGTCAGGGTATCGGGGGCCTCCTCGCCGCGCAGGAGGGGAATGTGGATGCGGATGTCATATCGGTAGGTTTCCACCTGGCCGAAGAATTCGTCTTCCTTGATGACGCCGGCGGGCCGGCGGGGTTCGCCCAGTTCGATGCCCTCGGTCTGCGACTCGAACCGGAACTGGGCACCGTAAAGATAGTAGCCCTCGGCGATGCGCCAGCGGGCCACCACCGTGTCCTCATCCTCCAGGTAGGCATCGAAGGCGAAGGCCTTGTCCGGGGGCAGGAGTTCGTCTCCCATGCCGAACTGGGCCAGGGCGGGGAGGGCGGGCAGCAGTAGTGCCAGAAGCAGCAGGAATCGCAGTGAGCGTCGCATCATGAGTCGGTGTTGTCGTCTATCCAGCGCAGGTAGCCTTCCAGGCCATGGGTGATTGGAACCGCGATGATCTCCGGAAGTTCATAGGGATGCAGGGCCTGCAGGGTCCTCTGCAGGGTGTCGAGGCAATCAGCCCGGGACTTGATGAGCAGGACGTGTTCCGCGTCCTCCTGAACTTCGTCTTCCCAGACATAGACGGAGGTGGCCGCGGGCAGGATGCTGACACAGGCCGCCAGGCGGCGCTTGACCAGTTCACCGGCAATCTCGCGGGCGAGGACGGGGTCGTTGAGGGTGGTGAGGATCAGCAGCTTGTCGCTCATGGGTGGCCCCTTTCAGATCGGAAAAATGTTCGGATATCCCCGCACATCATCAGGGCAAGACCACCACCGCCGTCAACCCGGCCCGCAGCCCGAGCGCCTCCGGCGGTGAAAATACCACCTCCAGCCGGAAACGGGGCAGGGACTCGTCCACCGGTTCCAGCCCCAGCCCCCGCACCCGTCCGGCAAGGCGTCGGTCTCCCACACGCACCTCCACCTCGGTGCCGGGCGAAAGCCTGTCGAGCACGGCGGCCTCCACGTCCGCCACCGCCAGCATGGGCCCGTCCGCCGCCAGGGTCAGCAGCGGCTGTACCCGCAGGGCGTTGTGTACCAATTGGCCGGGAGCGACATGGCGGGCGATCACCCGGGCGTCCATGGGGGCGGTCACCCGGGCATGTTCCAGGTCCAGCCGCACCCGGGTCAGGGCCGCCTGCGCCGCCTGATGTTCCGCCTCGGCCATGCGTCGGGCGATCTCGGCCAGGGCCAGTTCCCGTTCGGCGATGAGGGTGCGGTCGTACATCTCACGGGTTCGATCATGCTCCCGGCGGGCCTCGTCCCGGGCCAGTCGCAGACGGTGTTCCTGGGCGCGGGCCTGTTGTTCCTCCGCCTGCAGGGCACGGGTGTCCATCTCTATCAGAGGCTGGCCCCGGCGCACCCGATCTCCCGGGTTCACCAGCACCCGGGTGATGGTGCCGGAGAGGGGGGTGCCCAGTTCCAGGCGGTCGGCCCAGGCCAGCCGGGCTGGGATCTCCTCGGCCTGGAGTGCCGGTGCCGGTGCCGTGGCCGTCAGCAGGAGCAGGAGCAGGACGACCAGGCCGGGGCGAGTCTTGGGGCGCATCACGAATCCTCCTCCCGCACGGCCGCGGGTGAAAACGGCCCCGGCGCCAGTGGGTCTGCCGTGGCCTGCCCGGTCAGGAGAGCCAGTCGAGCCCAGGCCAGGGCAAGCTGGAACTCCGTGCCGGCGGTGAACAGCATGGCCTCCGATTGCCAGGTCATGGCATCGCCCAGGTCCGTGGCCACTTCCATTTCGTAGAGACTGCGGCTGCGATCCAGATACAGGTCGCGGTAATCCGCCTGCACTCGGGCCTGTTCCCGCTGGATCCCGAGGCGCTGGATCTCCAGCCAGGTCTCCAGCACCGCCTGGCGCAGGGACAGGTCGAAATCCCGCAGGCGGGCGCGGGCCTCGTGCAGGCCGGCCTGTTCCCGGGCTGTGCGGGCGTCCACCCGGCCCCCGTCGTAGAGGGGGATGTCCAGTACCAGCCCCATGGCGAGGGGATTGCGGTCGCCGCCGAACTCCCGCTGCCACCAGGCGGCCTGGGCCTCGGCGCTCAGAGTGGGCCTGCGCTCCGCCCGCTGTGCGCCCACCCGGGCCGTGGCCGACTCCACGGCCAACTGCAGGGACCGGCGCCGGGGGTTGTGTTCCCGGGCCAATGTCCAGAGGGTGTCCACATCGGGCAATTCCTGGTCATTGCCTGCCAGGGCCGGGGTGCGCAGACGTCCGGGCACCTGGTCCGGCCGTCCCAGCAGGGCCGCCAGGCGCTGGCGGGTGATGCGCGTCCGTTGCTGGCTGGCCAGCCGCTGCAGGCGTGCCGTCTGGTAATGGCTTTCCTGGGCCATCAGGGTGATGTCGGAGACCTGTCCCAGCCCGTGGCGCTCCCGCAGGCGGTTGAGTTCGACAAAGGCCACCGCCATGGCCTCGTTGTCCCGGGTGTAGGTCAGGTCCGCCAGCAGCACCTCGAAGAAGCCCTGCATGATCCGCAGGCGGTGATCGGCCAGAACATGATCCTGTTCCCACGTCACGGATTGCACGGCGGATTCCGCGGCGGCCAGGTGATGTCGGGTGCGGCCGAAGTCATGGAGGGTCTTGCGGGCGTGCAGGATGGCCCGGGAGTCGTCATGGTCCTGCATCGGCGCCAGGTCATTGGGCTCCACCCAGCGGGGGTTGAGTTGCAGGCCCAGTTCCAGATCGGTGCGGCTGTTTGCCAGCCGCTGTTCGGCCAGGGCGGTGTCCAGCCCGGCGCGGGCCAGGGCCAGGCGGGGGTGTGCCGGATCGGCCAGGGCCAGTGCAGCCTCCAGGGTCAGGGGTGAGGGCAGGGGGGCGTCGGCCCCGGCCGGGCCGGAGAGACACAGGGCGATCAGCAGGGGCAGGATGCGTCGGCTCATGACCCCCGCGCCTGCTCCTGACGTTCACGCCGGTAACGGCTGAAGGGCTGCTCCCGATAATGGCCCTCGACCACATATTCGCCGAACCAGATGAACTCTTCGGTCCCCGAGGTGGGGCCGGTCAGGCGGGCGATGGGCCGACCGTCGAGGTCGAAGAACTGGAAGACCGGCGTGGCCCGGACCCGGTTCTCCTGAAACGCCCATTCGCTCTGGGTGGTGGGATTGCCCTGGAAGTCCGTGATCTCGATGGCGCCTTCCACGTCCACGGCAAAGGCGACGAAGTGCTTGCGGTAGAAATCCTGGACCTCGGGCTGGTTAAGGACGGTGTCCTTCATGCGGTGGCAGAAGGGGCACTCGTCCATCTCGAAGAAGATCAGTACCGCCTTCTTGCCTGCCTCCCGGGCGGTGTCCAGCTCTTCCTGGAAATCACCGAAGGTGGACTGGAAGAAGTGGTCGTAAGGGTCCCGTTCCATGCCGTGGACGGACAGGCTCCACAGCAGGATCAGCAGGCACAGGCCCGTGCCGAGCCAACGCCCAGGCAGTGATCCGTTAACGCGCATGACTGGCCTCCAGGCTCCATATTTCCAATTGAAATAAGTCAATAACCGTGTTTTACCCAATCCCGGGGGTGGCTGGCAAGTGGATGTTTTCGGATTGAGATCCCGAAAAACGGGAACGGTATGCCTTGAATTCATGGGGATGGGCCGCCAAAGTGGCCCTTCTACCTGTCGGTGTATCCGACGCTTATCCACCACTCATGGATATCGCCATCATGCCCGTCTTTCCCATCCTGTTGTTGCTGTTCTTCACCATCCCCCTGATCGAGATCTTCGTGCTCATCAAGGTGGGGGGGATCATCGGTGTCTGGCCCACCGTCGGCCTGGTCATTCTCACCGCCGTGATCGGTGCCTACCTGCTCAAGCAGCAGGGGATCGCCACCCTGACCCGGGTCCAGCGCAGCATGGATCAGGGGCAGTTGCCGGCCCGGGAACTGGTGGAGGGCTTCTTCCTGGTCATCGGCGGTGCCCTGTTGCTGACGCCCGGCTTCTTCACCGATGCCATCGGCTTTGCCTGCCTGCTCCCGTTCACCCGCCGATTGCTGGCGGCATGGATGATCCGGCGCGGGGTCTTCGCCGCCCATGCCCATGTCCATGCCCAGTATCAGGCCCAGGGCCGGCAGCCGCCGGGGCAGGGTGGCCGTGGACGCACCATCGAAGGGGAATGGGAGCGGGAAGAGCCGGTTCGCCCGGAGGTGGAGTCTCCGGAGCGCAACCGGGACCGGGAGTAGTCAGCCTCTCCCCCTTGACATCCGGAAGTCCGCCCCTATTATTAGCACTCACCAAGGGGGAGTGCTAACAGCCCCTGGGATCAGACACAGTCAATCCAAAACCTGCTTCTAAGGAGTCAAGGCCCATGAATATCCGTCCGTTGCATGATCGGGTGATCATCAAGCGCATGGAAGAAGAGCGCACCAGCCCCGGCGGGATCGTGATCCCCGACAGCGCCACCGAGAAGCCGATCCGCGGCGAAGTGGTTGCCGTGGGCAAGGGCAAGAGCCTGGACAATGGTGATGTGCGCCCGCTGGACCTGAAGGTGGGTGACAAGGTGCTGTTCGGCAAGTACTCCGGCACCGAGGTCAAGGTGGACGGTCAGGAACTCCTCGTGATGCGCGAGGAAGACGTGATGGCCGTCATCGAAGGCTGATCCAGCCCTGCTCCCCACACAGAATACATTTTAGAGGATGAGACAAGTATGAGCGCGAAAGAAGTCCGCTTCGGTGATGACGCCCGTGCCCGCATGGTCAAGGGCGTGAACGTCCTGGCCAATGCCGTGAAGGTCACCCTGGGTCCCAAGGGCCGCAACGTGGTGCTGGAAAAGTCCTTCGGTGCCCCCACCGTGACCAAGGACGGCGTGTCCGTGGCCAAGGAAATCGAACTGGAAGACAAGTTCGAGAACATGGGCGCCCAGATGGTGAAGGAAGTTTCCTCCCAGACTTCCGACGTGGCCGGTGACGGCACCACCACCGCCACTGTGCTGGCCCAGGCCATCGTTCGCGAAGGCATGAAGGCCGTCACCGCCGGCATGAACCCGATGGACCTCAAGCGCGGTGTGGACAAGGCCGTGATCGCCGCTGTGGCTGAACTGGCCAACCTGTCCAAGCCCTGCACCGACAGCAAGGCCATTGCCCAGGTGGGCACCATCTCCGCCAACTCCGACGAGTCCGTGGGCGAGATCATCGCCAGCGCCATGGAGAAGGTGGGTAAGGAAGGCGTGATCACCGTGGAAGAAGGCTCCTCCCTGGAAAACGCCCTGGAAGTGGTGGAAGGCATGCAGTTCGACCGTGGCTACCTGTCTCCCTACTTCGTCAACAACCAGCAGAACATGAGCGCCGAGCTGGATGACTGCTTCGTGCTGCTGTACGACAAGAAGATCTCCAACATCCGCGATCTGCTGCCGGTGCTGGAAGGCGTGGCCAAGTCCGGCAAGCCCCTGCTGATCATCGCCGAAGACGTCGAAGGCGAGGCCCTGGCCACCCTGGTGGTCAACTCCATCCGCGGCATCGTCAAGGTGGCCGCCGTCAAGGCCCCGGGCTTTGGCGACCGTCGCAAGGCCATGCTGCAGGATATCGCCATCCTCACCGGCGGCCAGGTCATCTCCGAAGAAGTGGGCCTGTCCCTGGAGAAGGCCAGCATCGATGACCTGGGCATGGCCAAGCGCATCGTGGTCACCAAGGAAAACACCACCATCATTGATGGCGCCGGCAAGCACGACGAGATCAAGGCCCGCGTGGAGCAGATCCGTGCCCAGATCGAAGACGCCACCTCCGACTACGACAAGGAAAAGCTGCAGGAGCGTGTGGCCAAGCTGGCCGGCGGCGTGGCCGTGATCAAGGTGGGAGCCGCCACCGAAGTGGAAATGAAAGAGAAGAAGGCCCGCGTGGAAGACGCCCTGCACGCCACCCGTGCCGCGGTGGAAGAAGGCGTGGTTCCCGGCGGTGGCGTGGCCCTGATCCGTGCTCTGGAAGCCATGGGCGAGGTCAAGGGTGCCAACCACGATCAGGACATGGGTATCGCCATTGCCAGACGCGCCATGGAAGAGCCCCTGCGCCAGATCGTGGCCAACTGCGGCGAAGAGCCGGCGGTGGTCATGAACCGGGTGCGTGAGCTCAAGGGTAGCCAGGGCTACAACGCCGCCACCGGCGAGTTCGGCGACATGATCGAGATGGGCATCCTGGACCCCACCAAGGTGACCCGTACCGCGCTGCAGAACGCCGCTTCCGTGGCTGGTCTGATCATCACCACCGAAGCCATGGTGGCCGAGCTGCCCAAGAAGAACGAGCCCGCCATGCCGGGCGGCGACATGGGCGGCATGGGCGGCATGGGCATGATGTAAGCCCTGCGGCCTGATTCACCGCAATGACGTGCCGTTTTAGCAACGGCAGCAAAGCCCCGCCTCGTGCGGGGCTTTGTGTTTGGGGTTAGTATTGCGCGTGTGGCGCTGCCACATTTTTCAGCCCTATTTCAGGAGAACATACGACATGCGTAAGACAACTTTTGCCGGCACCCTGGTACTGGCCTCGTCCGTGCTGATGGCCGGGACGCCGGTGGCCCTTGCGGACGTCGGTTATGCCGCGGATCCTCGTGGTAGTGTGGTGCGGGATGGTTCCGGTGAGTGTGTCCGTACGCCCCGCTGGAGCCTGGATCGCGCCATCGAAGGCTGTGCCGGTTACGTGGCTCCCGCGCCGGAGCCTCGCGTCGAGCGTGCTCCGCCCCCCGCCCCGGCGGCACCGGCCCCTGCGCCGGAGCCCGTCTATGAAACCATTACCCTGGGTTCCGAGGTGCTGTTTGCCGTCGGCAGCCACCAGCTCAACCCGGCTGCCGCCACCGAACTGAACCGGGTGGCCGACCGGATCCGTCAGGCCGGTTCCCGCCTGGAGCGGGTGGTGATCAGTGGTCACACCGACAACACCGGTTCCCGGGCACTGAATGATCGTCTTTCCAAGGATCGTGCCGAGTCCGTGAAGCGTTTCATGGTCGAGCGCGGCATCCCGGCCCGTCTGATGGAAACCGCCGGTTATGCCTATGATCGTCCGGTGGCCTACAACACCACCCCGGAAGGCCGCGCCGCCAACCGGCGCGTGGAGATCCGCATCGAGATGACCGAGCGGGTCAACTAAGTCAGAGCGCCTGCAAAAGCCCCTCTCCCCTTGTGGGAGAGGGTTGGGGTGAGGGGAGAACGACCGCCGCGGGAGTTTCCATGTATCCCACTCAGGCATTAATCTGGACGCCGGCCCTTTTCCGGCAAGCCCCATGTCCCGTTCCAGTCATGACCCTTCCCGCACACTGACCCTGCCCATTACCGGCATGGGCTGTGCCGCCTGCGTCACGCGGGTGGAAGATGCCCTGAAACCCCTTCCGGGTGTCGATACCGTCAGCGTCAACCTGGCCACTGAAAAGGCCGCCGTCACCACCTCGACCACGCCCGATGTCGTCGCCCTGGTCCACGCCGTCCGCGAGGCCGGTTATGACGTGGCCGAAGATACCCTGATCCTGGATGTCTCCGGGATGAGCTGCGCCGCCTGCAGCAGCCGGGTGCAGACCCTGCTGGAGCGGACCCCGGGCGTACTGGAGGCCAGGGTCAACCTGGCCACCGGCCAGGCACGGGTGCGAATCCCCGCCGGTGCCCTCTCCGCCGCGGAACTGGCCCGGCGCATCACCCAGGCCGGCTACGAGAGCCGGGTCCACGAGGCCGGGCCGGACCGGGAAGACCGGGAACGGACCGAGCGCAAGCAGACGCTGTCCCGGTTGCGCCGCGCCCTGATCCTGGCGGTCGCCCTGACCCTGCCGATTCTGGTGCTGGACATGGGGGGGCATGTCTTCCCCGCCTTTCATCACATGGTGCATGGGGCGGTGGGTACCCAGACCGTGTATCTGCTGTTCTTCCTGCTGGCCACCGGGGTGCAGTTCGGCCCGGGGCTGCGGTTCTATCGCAAGGGTGGCCCGGCCCTGATCCGGGGGGCGCCGGACATGAACTCCCTGGTCATGCTGGGAACCTCCGCCGCCTATGGCTACTCCGTGGTGGCCACTTTCCTGCCCGGGATCCTGCCGGCGGAGTCGGTGCACGTCTACTACGAGGCCTCCGCGGTGATCATCACTTTAGTGCTGTTGGGGCGGTATCTGGAAGCCCGCGCCAAGGGCGCCACGTCCGAGGCCATCCGCACGCTCATGGGCCTGCGTCCCCGCACCGCCCGGGTGTGGCGCGACGGCGACTGGACCGAGGTGGACGTGGATCAGGTCCTGCCCGGTGACCGGGTTCAGGTGCGGCCGGGGGAGCGCATCCCGGTGGACGGGGTGGTGGAGGAAGGCCGGTCCTGGGTGGATGAGTCCATGATCACCGGCGAACCGGTACCGGTGGACAAGCCGGTCGGTGCCGCCCTGGTGGGCGGCACCATCAACGGCCAGGGCGCCATGACCCTGAAGGCGCAGCGGGTGGGTTCGGACACCGTGCTGGCCCAGATCATCCGCATGGTGGAGTCCGCCCAGGCCGCCCGGCTCCCGATCCAGAATCTGGTGGACCAGGTGACCCGGTATTTCGTCCCGGCGGTGATGGGGATCGCCCTGGTCACGTTCCTGGTCTGGTTCTTCTTCGGTCCCGCGCCGGCACTCACCCTGGCCCTGGTGAATGCGGTGGCGGTGCTTATCATCGCCTGCCCCTGCGCCATGGGGCTGGCCACCCCCACCTCGATCATGGTGGGTACCGGAAAGGGGGCGGAGATGGGGGTGCTGTTCCGGGGCGGTGATGCCCTGCAGTCCCTGCGGGATGTGCAGGTGGTGGCCCTGGACAAGACCGGCACCCTGACCCGGGGGCGCCCCGAGCTGACCGGGGTCTCGGTGCTGGGGGAGCGGGATGAGAGCGAGGTCCTGACCCTGGCGGCGGCCCTGGAGGCCCGCTCGGAGCATCCCCTGGCCCAGGCTGTGGTGCGTGGTGCCCGGGAGCGGGGGTTGACCCTGCCTGAGGTGGAGCGATTCGAGTCCCTGACCGGACGCGGACTCCAGGGCCGGGTGGAAGGGCATGAACTGATCATCGGTTCGCCCCGTTTCCTGGCCGAAGCGGGCGTTGACCTGGGAGACGCCCAGGAAGCCGTGGCAAGGCTGGCGGGGCAGGGGAGTACCCCCGTGCTGGTGGCGGTTGACCACCGACCGGCGGCCCTGCTGGGGATCTCCGACCCGCCCAAGCCGTCGTCGGCCGCGGCCGTGTCCCGTCTCAAGTCCCTGGGACTCAAGGTGGTGATGATCACCGGCGACGATGAGCGCACGGCCCGGGCGGTGGCCCGGCAGCTGGGCATTGACGAGGTGGTGGCCCAGGTGCTGCCGGAGGGCAAGGTGGACGCGGTCCAGCGTCTGCGGGCCTCCGGGGACAAGGTGGCCTTCGTCGGCGACGGCATCAATGATGCGCCGGCCCTGGCGGCGGCGGACGTGGGTCTGGCCATCGGTTCCGGTACGGACGTGGCCATGGAATCGGCCGGGGTGGTGCTGATGTCCGACGATCTGCGCCAGGTGGCCCATGCCATCGCCCTGTCCCGGGCCACCATCCGCAATATCAAGCAGAACCTGTTCTGGGCCTTTGCCTACAACGCCACCCTGTTGCCGGTGGCGGCCGGCGTGCTCTACCCGTTCTTCGGGCTGTTGCTGTCGCCGGTCTTTGCGGCGGCGGCCATGTCCCTGTCGTCGGTCTCGGTGCTGACCAATGCGCTGCGACTCAAGCGCTTTGCCCCGGCGGAATAAATTTTCAAAAATCGGTTGACATGATAATGAGAAAGATTATTATTTAAGGCGTGTGTCGCATTTCTCCTCTTCTCGCACGCTTGGGGCCGGATATCCGGCCCTTTTTTTGTGCGGTGCATTGCCTTCTCCATGCTGTCATCCCCCCTGTTCCTCTCATCAATGGCCCATGCAACAGATTATTAAGCTCATGCCTTTTTTTAATAAGGCTGATAAAGTTTATGCATGGACCTCACTAACCAAATCATCTTCTTCGGCAGCCTCATCCTGTTGGGCAGCGTCCTCTCCAGCGTCATCACGCGACGCCTGGGAGTCCCCCTGCTGCTGGTGTTCCTATTCATCGGGATGCTCCTGGGGGAGCAGGGTCCGGGCGGGATCGAGTTCGAAGATATCCAGATGGCCCACCTGTTCGGCAGCCTGGCCCTGGCCATCATTCTCTTCGACGGCGGCATGCGCACGCCCATCGACAGCTTCCGGGTGGGGCTGCGCCCGGCCCTGGGATTGGCCACCATCGGCGTGATCATCACCGCCGGCATCACCGGCGCCTTCGCCGCCTGGTGGCTGGAGATCAACTGGATGCTGGGCTTCCTGCTGGGGGCCATCGTCGGTTCCACCGATGCCGCCGCCGTCTTTTCCCTGCTCCATTCCCGGGGGCTTGAGCTGAAGCAGCGCGTGGGCTCCACCCTGGAGATCGAGTCCGGCTCCAACGACCCCATGGCCATCTTTCTCACCATCGTGCTCATCGAACTGCTGGTGGGCGGCCACGGCAACATGGGGCTCACCGTGTTGTGGGAATTCATTCGCCAGATGGGGCTGGGCGCCCTGGTGGGCATCCTCGGCGGCCTGGGACTGGTCTGGCTCATCAACCGGCTGGAGATCTCCCAGGGTTTCTATCCCCTGGTGGCCCTGGCCGGAGGACTGTCCATCTTCGGTCTGGCCTCGGTGCTGCAGGGCAGCGGATTCCTGGCCATCTATCTGGCAGGCCTGGTGGTGGGCAACCGACCCATGCAGGCCGCCCAGTACGTGAACCGTTTCCACGATGGGATCGCCAGCCTGGCCCAGATCGGCATGTTCCTGATGCTGGGGCTATTGGTGACACCCTCGGAGCTGATGCCCGTGGCTGTGGATGCCCTGCTGATCGCCGCCGTGCTGATCCTGGTGGCCCGGCCCCTGGCGGTGTGGCTGTGTCTTTTGCCCTTCAACTTTCCCTGGCGGGAGCAGGTCTTCGTCGGCTGGGTGGGTCTGCGGGGGGCCGTGCCCATCATCCTGGCCCTGTTCCCCCTGCTGGCGGGCATCGAGGCGGCGGGGATGCTGTTCAACATCGTCTTCTTCGTGGTCATCATTTCGTTGATGGTCCAGGGCTGGACCATCACGCCGGTGGCCCGCTGGCTGCGGCTGGAAGTGCCGCCCACCACCCATATGGTGCAGCGGGTGGAGTTGGATATCCCCGGTCAACAGGAGCTGGAACTGGTGGCTTACCGGCTGGCGGAGAATACCCCGGTGGTCCGGGAAAAATGGACCAGCTTCACCCTGCCGCGCAGCGTGCGGGTGGTGGCCCATGTCCGCGACAAGGTCATCCTGGAAACCCTGGACATGCTGGACCTGCGGGCGGGGGATTACCTCTACCTGCTGGCCTCCCCCGATGACCTGAAGGTGCTGGATCGCCTGTTCGTGGCCAGTTCGGCGCCGGAACGCCTGTCCGAACGCAAGTTCTTCGGTGAGTTCGTGCTCAACGGCTACGCCAAGGTGGAGGATCTGTCCCTGATCTACGGTCTCAAGCTGCCTGAATCCGCCAAGGGCATGACCCTGGAGGAATTCATCCTGGATCGCCTGAACACCCAGCCGGTGGTGGGGGACCGGCTGCAGTGCGGCGAGGTGGAACTGGTGGTGCGGGAGATGGCGGCGGACAGGATCGCCCGGGTGGGTCTCAAACTCAGCCGTTGAACACTTCGGATACCTTTACCCCAGCAGGGACTTGAGGTTGTTCAGGTGGGCCTTCCCCGTCAACCGGACTTCTTCCGGATCCGGGGGGCGGGCGTCGGGCCATTCCAGGTGTTCCTCGGGCAGTTCCCCCAGGAAGCGGCTGGGTTCGCACTCCACCGTCTCGCCGAAACGGGTGCGTCGGCAGGCATAGGTCAGGGTCAGGGCCTTCCTGGCCCGGGTGATGCCCACGTAGGCCAGGCGACGTTCCTCCTCCAGGGTGTCTTCCTCCAGGCTGACCCGATGGGGCAGCAGTTCCTCCTCCATGCCCACCAGAAAGACGCAGGGAAACTCCAGCCCCTTGGCGGCATGCAGGGTCATCAGATGCACCCCGTCGGCCTCGGTCTCGCCGCCGGCCCGGTCCAGGATGTCCATCAGGGTCATGTGAGCGACGATTTCCCCGATGTTCTTGCCGTCGCCGGTCCCTTCCTTGGCCAGGCGTCCCATCCAGTCCAGCACTTCCTGCACGTTTTCCATGCGTTTCGAGGCCGCCTTGGGGGTGGCGCTCTGGTCCAGCAGCCAGGTTTCGTAGTTCATCTCCTCCACCAGGCTTTTGGCGACGGCGGCGGGGTCGCCGGTGGTCGCGGCCCGGGACTTGTCCTGCAGCCACTGGGCAAAGGCCTGCAGCCGCTCCGCCGCCCGGGCGGACAGGGTCTCCGTCAGGCCGAACTCGAAACAGGCGGTGAACAGGCTGACATGGCGGCGACCGGCATACTCTCCCAGTTTTTCCAGCGTGGCGGCACCGATCTCCCGTCGCGGCACATTGACGATGCGCAGAAAGGCGCTGTCGTCGTCGGGGTTGGCCAGCAGACGCAGGTAGGCCAGGATGTCCTTGACTTCCGCCTTCTCGAAGAAGGACTGGCCGCCGCTGACCTTGTAGGGAATGTTGTTTTCCCGCAGCAGTTTTTCAAATACCCGGGCCTGGTGGTTGCCCCGATAGAGGATGGCGTAGTCCTTGAATTCCAGGCGGTGCTTGAATCGATGCTTCATGATCTCGGACACCACCCGGGTTGCCTCGTGGTCCGCGTCCTTGCAGGGCAGCACCCGGATGGGATCGCCCTGGCCCAGGCCGCTCCACAGGCGCTTTTCAAACACATGGGGATTATTGGCGATCAGGTGGTTGGCGGTCTGCAGGATGCGGTTGGTGGAGCGGTAGTTTTGCTCCAGCTTGATGATCTTCAGGTGAGGGTAGTCCTGTTGCAGGGCCACCAGATTCTCGGGCCGGGCACCGCGCCAGGAGTAGATGGACTGGTCGTCGTCCCCTACCGCGGTGAGTCCCGCGTCCACGTCCACCAGCAGGCGGACCAGACGGTACTGGCAGGTATTGGTATCCTGATACTCGTCCACCAGCAGGTGGCGCAGGCGATGACGCCACCGCTCGCGCACTTCCGGATTCTCTTCCAGCAGGCGCACGGGCAGCACGATCAGATCATCGAAGTCCACGGCGTTGTAGGCCTTGAGCGCCCGCTGGTAGGCGGCATACAGGCGGGCCTGAGCGGCCTCCAGGTCATCCTCGGCGTGGGACAGGGCCTGTTCCGGGGTGAGCAGGTCGTTCTTCCAGCGGCTGATGCGATGGCGGGCGGATTCGGCCTCCACGGCATCGTCGTCCCGGTGGGTGAGTTGCTTGAGCAGGGACAGGGCGTCGGCGGCGTCGAAGATGGAAAATCCCGCCTTGTAGCCCAGGGTCTTGATCTCCTTGCGAATGAAGTCCAGGCCCAGGGTATGGAAGGTGGAGACCGTCAGGCCCTGGCTTTCCTCCCGGGACAGCAGCTTGCCGGCCCGGGCCTTCATCTCCCGGGCGGCCTTGTTGGTGAAGGTGATGGCGGCGATCCGCTTGGGGGAAAGCCCCTGATGACGGATCAGGTGGGCGATCTTTTCCGTGATCACCCGGGTCTTGCCGCTGCCGGCACCGGCCAGCACCAGCAAGGGGCCATCCACGTACTCGATGGCGGCGCGTTGTTGCGGGTTGAGGGTGTCCATGGCGACGGGGGTGTGGGGCGGGGCGGCATTTTATCAAATTATCAGGACTTCAAGGCTTTCAGGGCTTTTATGGACATCGACACCACCGGCTGGCTGGACATCGCAACACGGGTGCCTTCCCCCAATCAGGATGCGCGTCCGCCGGGGATGACGCCGGAACTCATCGTCATCCACGCCATCAGCCTGCCGCCGGGGGAGTTCGGAGGACCCTGGATCGACCGGCTGTTCACCAATGCCCTGCCGCCGGAGGGGCATCCCTTCTTCGCCCGGATCCAGGGGCTCAGGGTCTCCGCCCATGTCCTGATCCGGCGCGATGGTGAAATGGTGCAGTATGTCCCTTTTCTCCAGCGGGCCTGGCATGCGGGGGTGTCCTGCTTTCAGGGGCGGGAACGCTGCAATGACTTTTCCATCGGCATCGAACTGGAAGGCAGTGATGTTCATCCCTTTACCGGTGCCCAGTATGAGCGGCTGGCCCGACTCATCACCGTCCTGAAAAAGACCTATACCGGCCTGGCCGATGCCCCGGTGGTGGGTCATTCCGATATCGCTCCGGGCCGAAAGACTGATCCAGGACCTTGTTTTGAATGGTCCAGGTTGCAAGTATTGTCGGATGCCTGACCTCCGGACATGGGAAGTTCTGAATGCGTCATTCCCGCGCAAGCGGGAATCCATCGCGGACTGGATGTTCTGGACTCCCGCTATCGCGGAAGTGACGGCAAATGTCGGGAGTGAGGGCATTTGCCGGGTGCGACAACAGATGGGCGCATTCAGAACTTTTTAAAAGTAAATCCAAGTTTTTTGCTTGGACAAAATCATGTGATTTCGTACTGAATCCGGTAGCGCCGAAACTTGCAAGCAGGATTTTGAGCAACGAAACTTTAGTCACCTTTTCAAACCCGGGAAGCCCGCCATGTCACTGTTCATCATACTTGTCACACTATTTGTGGAACGCTTCACGAATGCCGTCGAAAACCTGAGGCACTTCTCCTGGCTGGATCGATATACCAGCCTGGTACGAGGACGTTGCGAAGGGTTCGGTCTTGGCGGCACACCGACACTGGTCATCACCGTGGCCATCCCGCTGGTGGTGCTGGTCATTCTCATGCAGCTTGTCGGCGGGATCCTGGGTGGCCTGGTGGGCGTGCTCATCGCCCTGGCCGTGCTGCTGCTGAGCATCGGGCCCCGCAACCTGGGCAAGGAAGTGGACGCCTTCCTGGAGGCCGGTGCCATGAAGGACGAGGAGCGGGAGATGAAGCATGCCCGCAACCTGCTGGGAGATCAGGTCCCGGATGATGCCGCCGAGCGCGCCCGGGCCGTCCTGCAGACAATGCTCACCGGCAGCAACGGCAGTCTCTTTGCCGTGCTGTTCTGGTTTGTGGTGCTGGGGCCCGTGGGTGCCCTGCTGTATCGTCTGGCCAACCTGATGCGCGCACCCCAGGGGGCGGAGCCGGACGGCTTCCAGCAGACCGCCACCCAGTTGCAGGGATTGCTGGACTGGATTCCCGCCCGTCTGGTGGCCCTGTTCTACGCCCTGACCGGCAGCTTCGACCGGGCCTTCCCCGTGCTGCGTGCCGGCATTCTGGGCAGCTGGGGCAACATGGCGGCCGAGAACGAGGCCCTGTTGCGGGATGCCGGTTGCGAGGCCATCCAGCTCACCGAGGAAGAACTCAAGGCGCCCCTGGAGGCCCGTTCCGCGGTGGAGCGTGCTTCCAGTCTGGTATTTCGCAGCGTGATCGCCTTCGTGGCCATTCTGGCGCTGCTCACCATCGTCGGGGTGAGCGGCTAGCGCCTCGTCGTTTCGATGGCCCTGCCGGTGCCCCATGGCCCGGCAGGGCAGGATTTTCCCCCATGATCTGTATCGACCTTTTGCGCCATGGTGAACCGGCCGGCGGCGAACGCTACCGGGGCAGCGGCGTGGATGACCCCCTGAGCGAGCAGGGCCTGGAGCAGATGTGGCGGGCCGTGGGCGGCTGCGCCCCGGCCTCGGGTCCCTGGAGCCGGATCATCAGTTCCCCCATGCGTCGCTGCCTGGATTTCGCGGTGCCGCTGTCCCATGCCCTGAATCTGCCGCTCACCCAGGTGCCGGATCTGCGGGAAGTGGGGTTCGGCAGCTGGGAGGGGCGTACCCCGACGGAGCTTCGGCAAAACAGCCCGGAGGCGTTCCTCGCCTTCTTCCGTGATCCCATGCGGGCCCGCCCCCGGGGCGCCGAGCCACTGAAAGACTTTCGCCGACGGGTCGATGGGGCGCTGGATGACCTGATCCGCCGGCATGAGGATGAACATCTGCTGGTGGTGACCCACGCGGGGGTGATCCGGGCGGCGGTCTGTGGCGCGCTGGAGGTGCCCACCGAGGCCATGTACCGCATCAAGATTGCCTATGCGGGCGTGACCCGTCTGCGGCGGGATGACCGGGGCATGATGCTGGAATTCGTCAATCGCCGGCATCTGGCCGACTCCGCTTGATCGCAGCCCCCGCGGCTCATGCTAACCTTGCGCCCTTTCCATCACTGCCGGGAGCTGCCATGACCCCATTCCTGAAGACCGCCATCGACGCCGCCCTGAGTGCCCAGGACGTGATCCAGCGCTACTATCGTCAGGATGTGGCGGTGGAGATCAAGCCGGACCAGACGCCGGTGACGGTGGCCGATCTGGAATCGGAAAAGGCCATCAAGTCCATCATCGCCGCCGCCTTTCCCGACCATGGCATCTATGGCGAGGAAACCGGGCAGGAGCGCATGGATTCGGACTGCCTGTGGCTCATCGACCCCATCGACGGCACCAAGAGCTTCGTGCGTCGCTATCCCTTCTTCTCCACCCAGATCGCCCTGCGCCGTGACGGCGAACTGGTGGCCGGTGTCTCCAATGCCCCCGAGTTCGAGGAGATGGCCTATGCGGAAACGGGCGGCGGTGCCTTCCTGGCCGGGGAGGCCATCCGGGTGAGCGATATTCGCACCCTGGAGGCGGCCACCCTGTCCATCGGCAACGTCAAGACCCTGGCCGGTGGTCCCGGCTGGCAGGGTCTGGCCCAGATCGTCCAGCGGGTGAACCGGACCCGGGGTTATGGGGATTTCTACCACTACCATCTGCTGGCCTCCGGGCGTATCGATCTGGTGGTGGAATCGGACGTCAATATCCTGGATATTGCGGCATTGGCGGTGATTGTGCGTGAAGCGGGTGGAATCTTCACCGATCTTCAGGGCGGCCCCCTGACCCTGGAAACCACCAGCGTGCTGGCGGCGGCCACCCCGGAGCTGCATGCCGAGGCCCTGACGCTGCTCAACCCGTAAGAAAGCCGGGCCTGCGACCCAATGTCTGCCGGGGTGCGCGGCTCAGGCGCCTTCAGGGGGTGACGGGTGTCCAGATGCCGTTGATCAGTCTTTCCCCCGGCTGGAAGCGGTTCTTGTAGGCCATCTTGGGGCTTTGGGCATTCCAGTAGCCCAGATAGACATGGGTCAGGCCTTCCTCCCGCGCCTGCCGGATCTGCCACAGGATCGCCAGGGTACCCAGGCTGCGTGCCTGGGCCGCCGGGTCAAAGAAGGTGTATACCGCCGACAGGGCATCCGGCAGCCGGTCGACCACCGCAACACCCAGCAGGGAATCCTCTTCCCTGAACTCCACCAGCCAGGTGCGGCACCAGCGACTGGTCACGAATCCCAGGTAGCTTTCCGGCGTGGGGTCGTCCATGCCGCCGCCCCGGTGGCGGTGGTTCACGTAGGCCGTGTACAGGCGGTAATGGGCCGGATCAAACCTCGCTTCCCGGATCGTGACCGACAGCCCGGCGTTACGCTTGAGCACCCGGCGCTGACTACGATCCGGCGTGAATGTCGCCACCGGTATCCGATAGGGCACACAGGCTCGACACTGTGGGCATTGATGCCGGTACACATGACTGCCGCTGCGACGAAATCCGTGCTGAAGCAGTTCCCCGTAGACGGCCACGCTCATCGGTCCGCCCGGATCGGCAAACAGGCTCACCATCTTCCTGTTTTCCAGATAAGGACAGGTATCCGGCGCCGTGGCGTAGAAGATCAGGGATTCATGTCGGGACACGGTGTGAGTCCGGATCCTTTGGCCAGTGAGAAGGTAAAAAAAGGGCCGCCAGGGGCGGCCCGAAACCGTGTGAGGATGGAAACCCGCCAATCAAACGGGCGGATGGTCAAGGACCAGGAGACCCGGTAAACATCCTTCAACCATGCTTCGAGGTTAGTTCAGAGTCAGCCGTAAATCTCTGACCTGGATCAGTTGCATGGTGCCTACGAATGGGGCCGGCAGGCATGTTATCCTCGAAAACTTTAACGCCGATGGATAGATGTCCATGAATTCCGACAGACTCACTCAGCTGCACCAGGAGATCCAGCGCCGCATCATGATTCTGGATGGTGGCATGGGCACCATGATCCAGGGTTATGGATTGCAGGAAGCCGATTACCGGGGAGCGCGTTTCGCTGACTGGCCGTCGGACATCAAGGGCAACAACGACCTGCTGGTGCTGACCCAGCCGGGCATCATCCGCGAGGTCCACGCCGCCTACCTGGAGGCCGGCGCCGACATTCTCGAAACCAACACCTTCAACGCCACCCGCATCGCCATGGCCGACTACGGCATGGAAGACCTGGTGCCGGAGATCAACCGGGAGGCCGCCCGCCTGGCCCGGGAAGTGGCCGACGAATACACCCGCAAGACCCCGGACCGTCCCCGCTATGTGGCCGGCATCCTCGGTCCCACCAACCGCACCGCCAGCATTTCTCCGGACGTCAACGACCCGGGCTTTCGCAACGTCTGGTTCGATGAACTGGTGGCCGCCTACCGGGAGGCCGCCGAGGCCCTGCTGGACGGCGGGGTGGACATCCTGATGATCGAAACCGTCTTCGACACCCTCAACGCCAAGGCCGCCGTGTTTGCCGTGGAAGGCCTGTTCGAGGATCGGGGCGAACGCTGGCCGGTAATGATCTCCGGCACCATCACCGATGCCTCCGGCCGCACCCTCACCGGTCAGACCACCGAGGCCTTCTGGAACAGCCTGCGCCACGCAAGACCCTTCTCCATCGGCCTCAACTGCGCCCTGGGACCGAAGGAACTGCGGCCCTATGTGGAAGAACTCTCCCGCATTGCCGACACCCATGTCTCCGCCCACCCCAATGCGGGTCTGCCCAACGAGTTCGGCGGCTATGACGAGACCCCGGCGCAGATGGCTGAGGAGATCAGTGAGTGGGCCGGCAGCGGCCTGCTGAACATCGTCGGCGGCTGTTGCGGCACCACCCCGGACCACATCCGGGCCATTCGCGAGGCGGTGGAGAAACATCCCCCCCGTCCGGTGCCGGAGATCGCCCCCGCCTGTCGCCTGTCGGGTCTGGAGCCCTTCAACATCACCGCCGACACCCTGTTCGTGAACGTGGGGGAGCGCACCAACGTCACCGGCAGTGCCCGCTTCAAGCGCCTGATCAAGGACGGCGACTACGAAACCGCCCTGGAAGTGGCCGCCGAGCAGGTGGAAAGCGGTGCCCAGGTCATCGACGTGAACATGGACGAGGGCATGCTGGATGCACTGGAGGCCATGAAGCGTTTCCTTTGCCTGGCCGCTGCCGAACCGGACATCTCCCGGGTGCCGGTGATGATCGATTCCTCCAAGTGGGAGGTGATCGAGACCGGACTCAAGTGCATCCAGGGCAAGGGCATCGTCAACTCCATCTCCCTCAAGGAAGGGGAGGATATCTTCATTCGCCAGGCCCGCCTGCTGCGGCGTTACGGCGCGGCGGTGGTGGTCATGGCCTTCGACGAGACCGGCCAGGCGGATACCGAGGACCGCAAGGTGGAGATCTGCCGGCGGGCTTACCAAATCCTCACCGAGGTGGTGGGTTTCCCGGCCGAGGACATCATTTTCGACCCCAACATCTTTGCCGTTGCCACCGGCATCGAGGAGCACAACAACTACGGCGTAGACTTCATCGAGGCCACCCGCCGCATCAAGCAGACCTTGCCCCATGCCCTGGTGTCCGGGGGGGTCTCCAACGTCTCCTTCTCCTTCCGTGGCAACAACCCGGTGCGGGAGGCGATTCACGCCGTATTCCTCTACCACGCCATCCGTGCGGGCATGGATATGGGCATCGTCAATGCCGGCCAGTTGGTGGTCTATGACGAGATCGAGCCGGATCTGCGGGAGCGGGTGGAGGACGTGGTGCTCAACCGCCGTCCCGATGGCACCGAGCGCCTGCTGGAGATCGCCGACCGGTTCCGCGACACCGGCGGCGAGACCCGCAAGGAAGACCTGGCCTGGCGGTCGTTGCCCGTGGCCAAGCGTCTGGAGCATGCCCTGGTGAAGGGCATCGACGCCTATGTGGTGGAAGACACGGAAGAGGCTCGCCTGACCTTCGACCGACCCATTCATGTGATCGAAGGCCCCCTCATGGATGGCATGAACGTGGTGGGGGACCTGTTCGGCGCCGGCAAGATGTTCCTGCCCCAGGTGGTCAAGTCCGCCCGGGTGATGAAGAAGGCCGTGGCCCACCTGATCCCCTACATCGAGGCGGAAAAGAGCGACGACTCGAAGAACAACGGTCGCATCCTCATGGCCACGGTGAAGGGGGATGTCCACGACATCGGCAAGAACATCGTCGGCGTGGTGCTCCAGTGCAACAATTTCGAGGTCATCGACCTGGGGGTCATGGTGCCCGCGCAAAAGATCCTGGAGGCGGCACGGGAACATAAAGTGGACGTGATCGGCCTGTCCGGCCTGATCACCCCGTCCCTGGAGGAGATGACCCATCTGGCGGCGGAGTTGCAGCGGGAAGGCTTCGGCACGCCGCTGATGATCGGTGGTGCCACCACGTCCCGTGCCCATACCGCGGTGAAGATCGCCCCTGCCTATGAAGGGGTCACCGTCTGGGTGAAGGATGCCTCCCGGGCGGTGGGCGTGGCCCAGAGTCTGGTCAGCCCGGAGCTGCGCGGCCCCTATGGGGAGAAGATCCGCGCTGAATACGCGGACGTGCGCCAGCAGCATGCCGCCCGCCGCAAGACCCAGGACTGGCTCACCCTGGCGGAGGCCAGGGCCAACCGGACGCCGGTGGACTGGTCCGGTTACACCCCGCCGCGCCCCGCTGTCCTGGACGCGGACCAAGCCCCGTCCGTGGGCGGGCCGGCCCCGGAGATCCTGCGTCTTCATGGTCCCGACAGCATCCTGCTGCGATTTGACGACTATCCCCTGGACCGGCTGGTGGACTACATCGACTGGACCCCGTTCTTCCGTGCCTGGGATCTGCATGCCGCCTATCCCCGCATCCTGGAAGACGAGATCGTGGGCGAGGAGGCCACCCGGCTGTTTGCCGATGCCCGGCCCATGCTGCGCCGAATCATCGACGAGGGCTGGCTCCGGGCCCGGGCGGTGGTGGGCTTCTTCCCGGCCGCCAGGGTGGATGCCGACGACATCCAGCTCTACCGGGATGCCGCGGGCCATGAGCCGCTGATGCGTCTGCACCATGTGCGCCAGCAGACCCGCAAGCCCCGTCAGGCCCCGAACATGTGCCTGAGCGATTTCATCGCCCCCCAGGGGAGCGGTCCGCGGGACTATCTGGGGGCCTTTGCGGTCACCGCCGGCGGCGGCATCGACGAACACGTCGCCCGCTTCGAGGCCGCCCATGACGATTACTCCGCCATCATGATCAAGGCCCTGGCGGACCGTCTGGCGGAGGCCTTTGCCGAACACCTGCACGAACGGGTGCGGCGTGAGTTCTGGGGCTATGCCGCCGGCGAGGCCCTGTCCAACGAGGACCTGATCAAGGAAAAATATCAGGGCATCCGACCGGCCCCCGGCTATCCCGCCTGCCCGGAGCACACGGAGAAGGGCCTGTTGTGGGAACTCATCGACCCGGTGACCCACGCCGGCATGACCCTCACCGACAGCTATGCCATGTCACCCGCCTCGTCCGTGTCCGGATTCTATTTTTCCCACCCGGAGTCCCGCTATTTTGCCGTGGGCAAGCTCAACCGGGATCAGGTGGAGGATTACGCCCGGCGCAAGGGCATGCCCCTGGAGACCGCCGAGCGCTGGTTGGCCCCCAACCTGGGCTATGATCCGGACTGACCCCCATCCACACCACCACATCCATCGGAGTCCCCATGCCTGAGTCCCGCGACACGGAATACGACTCGCATCGCTTGCTTTTGCGCAACACCTGTCTGGCCGATTACGACGACATCCATCACATCATGGAGGCCGTCTATCCCAATCTGGACGGCGCCTGGAGTCGGGAGCAGTTCGAATCCCAGATCCAGCGCTTTCCCGAAGGCCAGATCTGCATCGAGGACAACGGCCGGGTGGTGGCGGCGGCCATCAGCCTGATCGTGGACTACCGGCGCTGGGGCGACCGTCACAAATACTGGGAGATCACCGGCAAGGGTTTTCTCACCACCCATGACCCGGACGGCGACACCCTCTACGGCGTGGACGTGTTCGTGGACCCGGAATACCGGGGCATGCGCCTGGGGCGCCGTCTCTACGACGCCCGCAAGGAACTGTGCGAAAAGCTCAACCTGCGGGCCATCGTCGCCGGCGGCCGCATCCCCGGCTATGCCCGTTACCGGGAGGAGATGAGCCCCCAGCAGTATGTGGAGTTGGTGAAGTCCCATGAGGTCACCGACCCGGTGCTTACCTTCCAGTTGTCCAACGACTTCCATGTGCGCAGGATCATCAACGACTACCTGCCCGACGACAAGGAATCCCACGCCTACGCCACCCTGCTGGAGTGGATCAATATCTACTACGAGGAGAAGGAAACCCTGATCGGCGCCACCAAGCAGGTGGTGCGGGTGGGGGCGGTGCAGTGGCAGATGCGGCCGCTGAAATCCCTCGACGAACTGCTGCAGCAGGTGGAATATTTCGTCGACGCGGTGTCCGGCTATCAGGCCGACGTGGTGCTGTTTCCGGAATTCTTCAATGGTCCGCTGATGGGCCAGTTCAACCAGGACAACACCGCCGAGGCGGTGCGTCATCTGGCCGACTACACCGACACCCTGCGCCAGGAGATGGTCAACCTGGCCCTGGCCTACAACATCAACATCATCGCCGGCAGCATGCCCGAGTACGATGGTCGGGAACTGCGCAACGTCTCCTACCTGTGCCGCCGGGACGGTAGCTGGGACAAGCAGTACAAGCTGCACATCACCCCGGACGAGCGATCCTACTGGGGCCTGAAGGGGGGGGACGAGGTTCGCATCTTCGAGACCGACTTCGGCAAGATCGGCATCCTGATCTGCTACGACGTGGAGTTCCCCGAGTTGCCCCGCCTGCTGGCGGACCAGGGTCTGCAGATCCTGTTCGTGCCGTTCTGGACCGACACCAAGAACGCCTACCTGCGGGTGCGTCGCTGTGCCCAGGCCCGGGCCATCGAGAACGAGTGCTATGTGGTCATCTCCGGCAGCGTGGGTAACCTACCGAAGGTGGAGAACATGGACATGCAGTATTCCCAGGCGGCGGTGTTCACGCCCTCGGACTTCGCCTTCCCCCATGACGCGGTGGCCGCCGAGGCCACCCCCAACACCGAGATGACCCTGATCGCCGACCTGGATCTGGACAATCTCAAGGAACTGCGCACCCACGGCGCCGTGCGCAACCTGGTGGATCGGCGGCTGGATCTGTATGAGGTGCGCTGGAAGCGTTGAGGACAAGGGCCGGGGGCCGGCTTTCAGCCGATCCCCGGTACCGTCTGCTGCATGGGGTCCGCCGGCGGTGGCGCCTCCGGCTCGGCGGGGGGTAGCACCTCCAGCAGTTCCAGTTCGAAGATCAGGGTTTCCCCCGGCCCGATGACGGCGCCGGCCCGGCCCTCGCCGTAGGCCAGCCAGTGGGGCACCACCAGCCGCGCCTGGCTGCCCGCGGGCATGTTCACCAGGGCCTCCCGCCAGCCGGGGATGGTGTCCTTCACCGCCACCACCGACGGCACCGCCCGGCGCCAGGAACTGTCGAACACCCGTCCGTCAAGATGCAGGCCCTGATAATGCACCACCACCCGGTCTTCCAGGGTCGGCACGGGTCCGTCACCTTGGGCCAGCATCTCCACCTGCAGGCCGCTGGACAGGGTCACCACGCCGTCCCGCCGGCCGTTGCGGCTGCGATAGGCCTCGCCGTCCTCGATGTTCATCTCCACCAGCAGACGGGCTTCTTCCACCTGTTCCGGTGTCACCCCACAACTGCGGGCGCCCAGGAACAGGGCCACCAGCAGCACCAGGCTCAGGGCCGCCAGGAACAGCACATTGCGCAGCAGACTCAGCACCGGGTCACCAGGGGATGTCGCTGCCGTCGGTGTCGATGAACCGGCCGCTGTCCGCCAGGGTGAGATGGCTGATGGTCTGACGCATGGCGGTCACGCTCTGCTCCGTGGTGATCTCTGCATTGGGGCCGCCCATGTCCGTCTGCACCCAGCCGGGGTGCAGGGCCACCACCGTGACGCCCCGTGCCTTGAGGTCGCGCGCCGCACTGACGGTGATCGCGTTCAGGGCCGCCTTGGTGGAACGGTAGATGTAGGAACCGCCGGAACCATTGTCCGCCATGCTGCCCATCTTGCTGGAGATGTTCACCATCAGGCGCCGCCGACCAGAGGCCACCGGTTCCACCAGGGCCTCCATGATCTTCAGCGGTGCCACGGTATTGATCTGGAAGGTCTCCAGCCACCCTTCCACGTCCGTGTCGCCGAAGGCACTCGCGGGACCATAGCTGCCGGCATTGTTGATCAGGATGTCCACCGGCGTATCCGTCAGGATGCCCGCCAGCGCCTGGATCTGCGCCGGATTGGTGACATCCAGGGGGTGTACGCTGACCCGGCCCCGGGTCTTGGCGGCCAGTCGGCTCAGCTCCCGGGCCTGCTCCGGGTGGCGACAGGCGGCCAGCACCCGGGCGCCCGCCTCGGCGTACTGCTGTGCAAACATCAGTCCGATGCCCCGATTGGCACCTGTGATGACGACGGTTTCCGTCATGCTGGTTTCTCCTTCAGCACGAAAATGACCTGACCGATAATGGCTTGAGTGCCGCAAGGGATCAAGCGACCGACGGAAGGAGGCCGTGCACTGACCAGTCGAAGGGCAACCCGGGGTGTCAGGCGCTACACTCAACCGTTAAAACAACAGCAATGCTCATGTCGGGCAGGAGAAAGGATCGATGGGTTCATCAGCGCATGCAGTCACGATTCTGGTCGTGGATGATTCCAGGGTCATGCGAAAGGCATTGAACAAGATTCTCAGTCCCCGTTATCAGGTGCTCGAGGCCGAGGACGGGGAAGCGGCCTGGCGCCTGCTGCGGAGCGAGTCCGCCATTGCCGGTATCTTCACCGATCTGTCCATGCCCGAACTGGACGGTTACGGCCTGCTCAAGCGGGTGCGTGACTGCGAGGATGCGCGCATCCGGAAGCTGCCGGTGGTGGTGGTGACCGGCAACGAGGATGACGTGGGCACCGCGCAACGGGTCCGCGAGCATGGCGCCGACGAGATGCTGAAAAAGCCGTTTCGTGGCGAGGCGGTGCTCAAGCTCACGGAGCGACTATTGGGGGCTCCGTCCCCGGCGGTCGCGCCGGCTCCGGCGGGGGAACTACAGTCCCTGCGTGATCAGCTGTCTCAGGCCCTGAGCCAGGCCGCGGCGGCGCTCAAGGCGCGGGACCAGATGGAGAAGGAACTCAAGCAGGTGCGCACCGAACTGATGCTGCGCCAGCAGACCTCGGATGAACGGGAAATGCAGGTGCGTCTGAAACAGCAGGAACAGGCCCTGGCCACGGCCCGTGCCGGTGAGCAGCGATTGACGGCGGCGCTGGAACAGCATCAGGCCCGCAACAACGAATTGGAGGCGCGTATCCAGGGTTTGAATCGGGACCTGGAGCAGGCGGCCACGGAACTGGCCCAAGCCCGCGGGCGAGGGGATGGCCCCGATCGTCAGGCACGCAATCAGGAAGCCCGGATCAAGGCGGAGGAACTGGCCCGTCTGCAGGCGGAGGATGAGCTACTGAGTGTCAGCCGCCGTCTGGAAGAGCTGGAACAGGCGCTGGCCGCTGCCCATCAGGAAGTGCACGAGGCCCGGGCGGATGCGGGGCGGTTGCGCGGCGCCCACCGGGAGCGGGAGCAGCAGCTGGAGGAACGTTGTCGGCAACTGGAGACGCGGCTGGCTCAGGTCATGGCCCAGGTCGCCGAAGCAGCCCCCCGGGCGCCGGCGGAGGCTTCGCCGTCGGCGGGCGCAGAACAACCGGCCCCCGCGCCCTTCGCCGGCATGGGGGAGACCTCCAGAAGCGATCGCAAGGGTGCGGAATCGGTGGCGCGGTGGGAAGAGGAGCGCAGCCGTGCCCGGCGCCGCCGGCTTTGGTTGATCGTTTCGGCGGGGGGGCTTGCGGCGCTGGGTCTGGCATTCTGGCTGGGAACCCTGCTGGGATGAGCGATGCCGACATGGCGGCCCGGGTTCCCGGGTGTATGATAGGTGGGCAACCACGACGGGGGTGAGCATGTCACTGAGCATCGAACAACTGGTGGAAGAAGCCACGGGACTGGTCTCGTTGCCGGCGGTGGCGGTGCGCCTGAATGCCATGGTCAATGACCCGGACAGCACGGCGGCGGATATCGGCCGCCTGATCAGCCAGGACCCGGCCCTGACCATTCGTCTGCTGCAACTGGCCAACAGTCCCTTCTACGGTCTGTCCCATCGGGTGGAGACCATCACCCGCGCCGTGGCGGTGATCGGGACCTCCCAGATCCGGGATCTGGTGCTGGCCACCAGCGTGGGCCGGGCCTTTGACCGCATCCCCAACGAACTCATGTCCATGGAGGCCTTCTGGCGGCACAGTGTCTATTGCGGCCTCATTGCCCGGATCCTGGCCGAAGACCTGACCCTGCGTCACGGCGAGACCATGTTCATCGCCGGCCTGCTCCATGACATCGGCCGGTTGCTGATCTTCAATCGGGAGCCGGACGAGGCCCATGAGGCCTTCCTGCTGGGCCTGCAGCATTTGACTACCCTGCCGCCCCACGAAGCCGAGCGCAAGATCCTCGGTCATGATCACGCCCAGGTGGGTGGGGCGCTGGCGGCCCGCCTCAATCTGCCGCAAAAGCTTCAGGACTGCATCCGCTATCACCACGAACCCATGAATGCCACGGATCATCCCGTGGAGGTGGCCCTGGTCCACATTGCCAACAGCGTGGCCCACATGGCCGAACTGGATACCCAGGACCCCGGCGATGCCCCGCCGATCGATCCCCGGGTCTGGGAGCGGGTCGGTCTGGAACCCGGCGTGGTGCGCTCCCTCATCGAACGGGCCCAGCAGCAGGTGGTGGAGGTGGAGGCCCTGGTCCTGCACCCGTCCTGACCCGTTGCTCAGCGCCGGCCCGGGGTCTCTGCCAGGGGATCGTCCGGCCAGGCGTGTTTGGGATAGCGTCCCTTCAGATCCTTCTTCACGTCCGGATAGGTCCGTGTCCAGAAACCGGCCAGGTCGCGGGTGATCTGGACCGGTCGCTGGGCCGGTGACAGCACATGCACCAGCAGCGGGACCCGGCCGCCGGCGATGCAGGGGGTTTCCCTCATGCCGAACAGCCATTGCAGGCGGGCCGCCAGCACCGGCACCTCCCCCTGGCCGTAATCCAGCCTGACCCGCTGTCCCCCCGGCAGGGACAGGTGGGTGGGGGCCAGCCGGTCCAACTCCTGGGGCAGCGGCCAGTCCAGGCAGCCGCGCAGGATGGCCGTCAGGTCCAGGCGGTCCAGGTGGGTCAGCCGGCTCATGCCCTCCAGCCAGGGCCCCAGCCAATCTTCCAGGCCTTGCAGCAGGACCGCGTCCGACAGATCCGGCCAGGGGGGTCCCAAGGTTCGGTGCAGAAAGTTCACCCGTTCCCGCAGCCCTTGCGTGTCCCGGCTCCAGGGCAGACAGGCCAGTCCCGTGTCCCGGATGCCCTCCAGCAGGGCGGCGCGGATCCGCTCCGGGTCCGGTGATGACAGCGGTCGGGTCTCCAGGGTCAGTGCCCCCAGGCGGATGTCCTGCCGCGCAGTGACGGCCCCGGCCCGGCCGTCCCAGACCACCTGTTGCCGTCGCTCCATGAGCCGGACCAGATGGACCTCCAGGTCCTGCCGGTCCAGCGTCGCGGCCAGAAAGATCCGTGCCTCCCGTCCGGCACCGTCCAGGTTGGGGACCACGATCCATTCCTGGCCGGAGAGGGATTCATGGCGACTGAAGGCGGCCCCGCGCCCTCCCGAGAGCCGGTAACGGGCCTCGCCGCCGGGACGACGTTGTCCGATCCGGTCCGGATAGGCCAGCGCCAGCAGCAGTCCGGCGGGTTCCCGGGGCGGGGCCGGCCCCTCGGACGGGGGAGGGGGGCGGCGCGCCAGGGCGGCGGCAAAGCGCCGTGCCTGTTGCAGCACCCGTTCCCGACCGCCGCGGTGGACCCGGTGACCAGGTACGCCGCGACCCTCCAGGGCTTCCAGCCGCAGATGCACGTCCGCCTCGGCGGGGCCGTCCAGGCCGCCGAGGATGTCCCGTTCCTCTAGCAGGGCCGCCAACCGGCAGGCCAGGGTGTCCAGTCCCAGGCGGCGACCACTGAGCATCAGATGAGCGAGCCTGGGATGGGTCCCCAGGGCGGCGATGGCCTCGCCATGGGCGGTCAGGCGTCCGTCATCGTCCAGCGCCCCCAGTCTCTGCAGCAGATCACGGCCCTGGGCCATTGCCGCCGTCGGCGGCGGGTCCAGCCAGGCCAGCTCCCCGGCATCGGCGCCCCAGCGGGCCAGTTCCAGGGCCAGGGGGGCCAGATCCGCTTCCAGGATCTCCGCCGGACTGTGTTCCGGCATGGCGGCTTCGTCACCGGTGGTCCACAGGCGCAGGCACACGCCGGGTTCCAGGCGGCCCGCCCGCCCGCTGCGCTGGATGGCCGAGGCGCGACTGATGCGAACCGTCTCCAGTCGGGTCAGACCGGAAGCGGGGTCGAACCGGGGCCGCCGGGCCAGGCCACTGTCCACCACCACCCGCACGCCATCAATGGTCAGGCTGGTTTCGGCGATGTCGGTGGTGAGCACCACCTTGCGGCGTCCGGCGGGGCAGGGGGCGATGGCCGCCTGCTGGGCTTCCGGGGGCAGGTTGCCGTAGAGGGGGTGAATGTTCACGTCCGTGGGCAGGTCGGTGCCGCCCAGGGCCTGGGCCACCCGCTCGATCTCTCGCTGTCCGGGCAGGAAGGCCAGCACGCTGCCGGCTTCCTCCGTCAGCACCTGCCGCAGGGTCGCGGTCATCCGTGTTTCCAGATCGGCATGACCCCGTCGCGACGGTTCCAGGTGCCGGATGTCCACCGGGAATCGGCGTCCCTCACTATGGATCACCGGTACGTCGCCCATGAGCCGGGCCACCGGGGCCACGTCCAGGGTGGCGGACATCACCAGTATCCGCAGATCCTCCCGCAGCAGGCCCCGGGACTGCAGGCACAGGGCCAGTCCCAGATCCGAAGCCAGGTTGCGTTCATGGAATTCATCGAAGATCACCAGGCTCACCCCCTCCAGGGCGGGGTCCTGCTGCAGGCGGCGGGTGAGAATGCCTTCGGTGATCACCTGCACCCGGGTGCGGGGACCGATGTGGCGCTCCAGCCGGGTCTGATAGCCGATGGCTTCGCCCACCGCCTCCCCGCGCAATTCGGCCATGAACCGGGCCGCGCCCCGGGTGGCCAGCCGTCGTGGCTGCAGCATCAGGATGGTGCCGGTGCACCAGGGGGCATTCAGGGCCGCCAGGGGCACCCGGGTGGTCTTGCCGGCCCCCGGCGGGGCCTGCAGCACGGCGGCACCCTGCTCGGCAAGGGCCTGCATGACCTGGGGCAGGACGGTATCAATGGGCTGGGGAGGGTGGGGCATGACGGGGAATGTTTCTGCCGCTGGGCTGTCGAAGGAAACACGGATTCTAACGCCATGTCGGCCTGTACCGGGTATGCCGGCCGTGGCGGGGATTGCCCGTGCGTGAGGTGAGGTCCATGAGATACGGCATCTGGATGTTTGTCCTGCTGCTTTGCGGTGTCCTGCTGAGCGGCTGCGCGTCCCGGCCTCCCGCGGCCATTGCCGATGTCCCCGAGGAGATCCCGGTGCTTTCGGTGGTGCGGGCCGACCCCGAGGGCTGGCAGGGACGGGAGGTGCGCTGGGGCGGCGTGATCGCCGCGGTGGAGAACCGTCCGGAGCACACCCTGGTGGAAGTGGTGGCCAGACCCCTGGACGGGCGGGGGCGCCCCCGGGAAGTGGATGCGAGCGAGGGGCGTTTTCTGGCCCATGTCCAGGGTTTTCTGGACCCGGTGGTCCATGCCGAGGGCAGGGAGTTCACCGTCACCGGTCGACTGGACGGGGTGGTGCATCGACCCATCGGTGAGTACCGGTATGCCTTCCCCCTGGTCCGGACCATCGGCACCCACCTGTGGGCCCCGCGGCCGGTGCCGGTTCGCGATCCCTATTACCATTATCCGCCACCCTTCCATTCTCCGTTGTATGATCCCTGGTATCCCTTCCATCACCCCTACTACCGGCCATGGCGGTACTGATGATGCATGATGCCCTTGCCAGGAAAACGTCGCCCCGGGGAGTGCTCCCGTGGTGGCTGCCGATGTCGTTCCTGCTGTTCCTTGCCGGTTGCGCCACCGGCCCCCGCTTCGATGCCGGTGGGGTGGATGCCGACCTGACACCGGTGGCGGCGGTCCGGGATGCCGGGGTGCCGGCCGGTACCCGGGTGCTATGGGGTGGAGTCATCGTCCATGCCCGCAACCTGGCGGACGTCACCGAGTTCGAGGTGCTGGGCTATCCCCTCGACCGTGGCCAGGGCCCCGCGACCACCCGCATGCCTCAGGGCCGGTTCCTGGCCCATGTTCCCGGCTATCTGGAGACCGTGGACTTCGAGCCCGGCCGGCGCCTGACCGTGACCGGCCGGATCGAGGGCACGATATCGGGCAAGGTCGGGGAATCGCCCTACCTCTATCCCCTTGTGGCGGTGGAGGAATTTCACCTCTGGCCCCGGGAGCAGGTGACGCCGGCCCCGGCCGGTCCCCGCTTCAACATCGGCATCGGTGTCATCTTCAGGAACTGACCCGGCCCCATGGGCTGCCCTGCGGCTTGCGTTGCCGGTGCCAACGGCGTCAATATCTCCCCCATGGACGCCTCCAAGGACAGTGGTCACCAGTTGTGGTTCACGCGCCGCGACGGCCGGGTCAGCGGTCCCCATCCCGGTCGCCTGGTATCCTGTTACCTGCTGTTGGGTCGCCTGGATATCGAGGATCAGATCAGCACCGACGGCGAGCACTGGAAGTGCATCGCCGAGCACCCCCATCTGGTGCCCGAGGAATTGCTGGATACCCACTCTCCGGAGGGCCGATTGCGGCTCCTGCAGGCCCGTCTGCGGGAGGATGAACGCCTGCGGGAGCGGCGCACGCAGACGCCGGAAGGGGAGGACGAGGTGCCCCTGCAAGCCCGCGCAAGTCAGGATCGACGTCGGCCCGAACCGGCTGAGATCCTGAATTTCCGTCAGCAAAGGGCGGAGCTTCTGGAACGACCTGCCCGTGACCGTCCTCCCAGGCCCTGGGTGGTCTGGGGCGTGGGCGGGGTGCTGGGAGTGCTCCTGCTGGCCGGGCTGTGGGTGGCTTCGTCGGGACGCATGCCGCCGCCGCCACCACCGGATTGTCTGGCCCCCGCCGCGCCCGGGGTGAACTGGAGCTACTGCCGCATGGTGGGGATCGACCTGCGCGGGGCCGATCTGAGCGGGGCCGTGCTCAGCAATGCGGATCTACTCGCCGGGCGTCTGGAGCAAGCCCGCCTGGTCGGTGCGGACCTGAGCTATGCCGACCTGCGTCAGTCCCGTCTCACGGACGCCGACCTGAGCGAGGCCCGGCTCACCGGGGCGATCCTGGTGGAGGCCCGCCTGGTCCGGGCACGACTGACAGGGGCGGACCTGAGCCATGCCGACCTGCGGGGCGCCGACCCGAGCGGGGCGGACCTCTCCGGCGCCAACCTCGGACGGGCGGTCTGGGTGGATGGCAGGATCTGTGCCGCCGGTTCCGTGGGGACGTGTCTGGAGCCCTGACTGCCGAGGATGGTCTAACCCCGGTCACCCTGCTATGGTGACGACCCCGGCCCATCGGGGCCGTCTTCCGTTTCACGTCCTGGACACCCTGCATGGATCTTCAAGTCGCTTCTTCCGCGGATGAACCCCGGTTCACCCTGACCCTTGACGGTACCCGGATCACGGTACTGGGTACCGCCCATGTCTCCCGGGTGTCCGCCGATACCGTGAGCTGGTTGCTGCGGAGCGGGGATTTCGATGCGGTGGCGGTGGAGCTATGCCCCAGCCGCCATCATGCCATTCTGGATCCGGACGCCCTGTCACGGATGAATCTGTTCCAGGTGCTGCGCCAGGGCAAGGTCCCCATGGTGACCGCCAGCCTGGCCCTGGGGGCCTATCAGCAGCGCCTGGCGGAGCAGTTCGACATCGAGCCCGGTGCCGAGATGCGGGCGGCCATTGACGAGGCCCGTGCCGCTCACCTGCCCGTACTGCTCATCGACCGGGAAGTGGGCACCACCCTCAAGCGCTGCTACCGCAACGTCCCCTGGTGGCGGCGCATGAACCTGTTCACGGGCCTGATGGCCAGTGTGGTGAGCAAGGAAAAGATCTCGGAGGAGGAAATCGAGCGCCTCAAGCAGGGTGACGTGCTGGAATCCACCTTCACCCAGTTCGCCGAGGAATCCCGGGCCCTCTACACGCCCCTGATCCAGGAACGGGATGAGTACATGGCCGCCCGTCTCCGACAGGAGGCCCGGGAAGGGCAATACCGGCACATCCTGGCCGTGGTGGGGGCGGGTCATCTGCAGGGTATCCGCCAGGCCCTGGTCGGCACCGTCACCGAATCTCCGGCGACGCTGATCCAGCGGCTGGATCAGGAGCCCCCCCCCGCCCTGTGGCCCAAGGTTCTGCCTTGGCTGATCGTGGCCCTGGTGATATCGGGCTTCATCCTGGGTTTCAGCCGTAATCCGGATCTGGGCTGGCAGCTGGTGAGGGACTGGGTGCTCATCAACGGCACCCTGGCCGGCATCGGCGGCCTGATTGCCGGCGGGCATCCGATCACCGTGATCACCGCCGCCCTGGCCGCGCCGCTCACCTCCCTCAATCCCACCATCGGGGTCGGTTTCGTGGCCGCGGCGGTGGAAACCTTCCTGCGCAAGCCCACGGTGGGGGATTTCTCCCGACTGCGACAGGACACCGCCCACTTGCGGGGCTGGTGGAGGAACCGGGTTTCGCGGGTGCTGCTGGTATTCCTGTTCACCACCCTGGGTTCGGCCATCGGCACCTACGCGGCGGGCTTTCGCATCGCCGAGCGCTTGCTGGGGAGCTGACCCGTCTATGGCGTGCCGGTGGCCCCGGGGCCGCCGGGTTCCAGGCGGCGCAGGGACTCCAGGGCCCGCTCCGCGCGGTTGATGTGCGCCTGCAGGTCCGGATGGTCGGGGCGCAGCTCCAGCAGGTTGCGCCAGGTTTCCAGGGCTTCCGGGATCTTGCCGTCCAGATACAGGCGCCGTCCCGTCTCCAGTCCCAGGGTCACCTCCGCATCCACCGCCTTGGCCAGTTCCCGACGCAGGCGTCGCACCGTGGCATCCCGGGGCTGGGCCTGTTCCAGTGCCAGCAGGTGACGCCGGGCCGCGGGCAGGTCGCCGGCTTCCATTGCACCCTCGAAATTGCTGAACAGCACTTGGGTGCGTTGTGCCCATTGGGCCTGCAACTGGGCCTGGTGGGCCCGCCGCTCAAGGGCCTGTTGCCGAGTCTGTGCGGCCTGGGCCGACTGCAGCGCCGCTTCCGCCGCCGGGTCGGGAACCAGGGCCTGGGACAGGCTCAGGGCTTCCACCGCAAGGGCAAGGTCGGCTTCGTCCATGGCGGACAGGCCCAGTTGCAGCAGGCCCTCGGCCACCTGCCCGGCATCCTGTTGCGCCTGGGCCGATGCCTGTTGTACCGACGGGTCGTCGGGATCGGCCCGCAGGATCTGGGCATAGAGGGGCTTGAGACTGGCCAGGGCACGCCCCTGGGACAGCAGCAGTCTGACCCGCAGGTGCTGGAGATGCTCCTGCTGTTCCTTGAGGGCACGGGCCCGGGCCGCCCTCAGGATCTCGCTGTCGGGGCGCACCGCCAGCCCATGGTCGTAACTTGCCTGGGCCTGGGTCCACTGTTCCCGCCGCAGATGTCCGGCCGCCTGCATCAGCATGGCCTGCTCCATGTGTCGTTCGGCCCGCTCCAGCCAGGCCCGCAGGGCGGCCCGGTCGGGATCATCCTCGTTCGCCGGCAGGGTGGTCATGATTTCCCGCACCAGGACGATGTCACCTCGCTGCAGGGCCAGTTGCAGGCGCTGTTCGGGGCTGTAGGGCTGGATCAGCACAATGGCGCAACCCGTCAGCCCCAGGGCGAGCAGCAACGGCACGAGGGTCCGTAGCAGGGTCATGAGAGGGATTCCCCGGTGATCAGCCCATGGATATGCCGTTCCATCAGCGGGCGATGGGGCTCGCCCACGTCCTCGACCACGCAGGTATGGACCGGCGCCTCCTTGCCGCGCAGGGACAGATAGCCATGGGGTCGGGTGTGGAGGGCCCTTGCCAGCGCGGTGTCCTCCATCAGGGCCGCCGGGATGATGACCTGGCCCGGGTCTCCCGAACCCATCAGGCGAGCCGCCAGATTGACCGTGTCCCCCACCACCGTGTACTGCATGCGATCGTCCGCCCCCATGTTGCCCGCCAGCATGAGACCACTGTTCACGCCCACCCGGAAGCGCACCGGCAACTGACCGGCGGCGACCCGTATCCGGTTCAGCCGGGATACCAGTCGCTGCAGCATCACCCCGCAGGCGATGGCATGGAAACGGTGGTCCGGGTCTTCCTCGGTGACACCGAACACCACCATCACCCCATCACCCAGGAATTTGTCGATGGTACCTCGGTAGCAATGGGCGATGCGACTCACGTAGCTGAAATACTCGTTCAGCAGTCGTGCCACCTGATCGGGCGGCAACTGCTCCGACAGGGAGGTGAAGCCGGCAATGTCGGCAAACAGTACGGAAGCCTCCACCTGATGGCCGCCCAACTCCAGTTGATCCAGATTGCTCATGATCTTGCGTGCTACGCCGACCGAGACATAGCGGCTCAGCGCCCCCTCCACCTGGGACTTTTCCTCCAGTCCCCGGGCCATCCGGTTGAAGGCTGTCATCAGTTGTCCGATCTCGTCCCGGCGTCGGGTTTCCAGCCGGTAGTGGTAATCTCCGGCGCCGATGGCCCGGGTGGCGAGCATCAGCTGATCAATGGGACGGGACATGTGCTTGCCCATGAGAAAGGCAGCAATTCCTGCCAGCAGGCTGATGATGAGGGTGGAAAGTGCGATGGCGGTGACGGCATGACGCACGGCCGTATGCTGCTCCGCCTGACTGAGGGTCACCACCGCGCTGCCCAACTGGACATCCTGAAACAGGATGTCGCCCGCATAACCGGCGACCTGGGGATGATGGGGGGCCGTCACCGACTGATCCGGATGTTCCGGTACCAGTCCCGCACGGGCCAGGGGTTGCCCGTCCCGATGGTAGACGGCAGCCCCCATGACCCTGGGGCTGCCGGCCAGATTGATGATCAGAGCATTCAGGGCCAGGCTGTCGTCGGCCAGCACCAGTTCCCTGGAGGTGGCCGCCAGCTGTTCCACCATGGCCTGGCCGAAGCCATCCATCTGTTCATGGAGGAGCCGGCTCTGCTGGTTGATGATCACCAGGCCGAGCAGGGCCACGCAACCGATGATCAGCAGCGAAATGCTCAGGCCAAGCTTGTGGGCAACCGGGAGTGGGGCCGGCCGATATGCGTTGAGATGGCGCCTCAGCCTGAGGAAGGGAGATGCCATGGCGGTCTCGGAGACATGGGGGTGGCGATATGGATGGCGTGATGATATCACGGGTTCTGGATCGGACAGGATGACTTGCCGATGCGCTGGGTTACACTCGGAGGGCAGCAGCGACGCCTCTGGTTGATCAATGACGGGATGATCTCATGACCCTGACAGAATTGCGTTATATCGTGGCGGTGGCGCGGGAGCGGCACTTTGGCCGGGCCGCCGAGGCCTGTCATGTGAGCCAGCCCACCCTGAGCGTGGCGGTGAAGAAACTGGAGGAGGAACTGGGGGTGATGCTGTTCGAACGCAGCAAGACCGAGGTCTCCATCACCCCGGTGGGCGAGGAAGTGGCACAGCAGGCCCAGCGCATCCTGGAAGAAGTGGATACTCTGGTAGACCTGGCGCGCCAGGGCAGGGACCAGCTGGCCGGCCCCCTGCGCCTGGGCGCCATCCACACCGTCGGCCCCTATCTGCTCCCCCACCTGGTGCCGGAGGTGCACCGTCGGGCACCGCAACTACCCCTGATCATCGAGGAAAACTACACGGCTCGGCTGGCCGAGGGACTCCGGCAGGGGGATCTGGACGCCATCATTGTGGCGTTGCCCTTCGAGCAGCCGGGGGTGGTGACCCTGCCCCTGTATGCCGAACCCTTCGTCGCCGTACTGCCGGCGGATCATCCGCTGGCCCGCCGGCAGAAACTGGACATCGATGAACTGGCCGAGGAAAACCTGTTGCTGCTGGGGGCGGGACACTGTTTCCGGGAGCAGGTGCTGCGGGTCTGTCCCGCTTGTCACTCCGTGGTGTCCTCGGGCAACCGCATCCAGCATTCGGTGGAAGGCAGCTCCCTGGAAACCATTCGTCACATGGTGGTGACCGGCATGGGGGTCACCATCCTGCCCTGTTCAGCGGCAGGGGCCGATCGCTATGCCCAGCACCTGCTGGCCATCCGGCGTTTCAATGACCCCGTCCCCGAGCGCCAGGTGGCCCTGGCCTGGCGCAGCAGTTTCCCGCGCCCGCGTGCCATCGAGGTGATCCGGCAGGCCATCCTGGAGACCCATGTGCCCTGCCTGGAGCGTATCAGGGGCGTCGCCTGAGTCGGCTCAGTCCGCTCAGTCCGCTCAGTCCGCTCAGTCCGCTCAGTCCGCCCATTCGATCCGGTCGCGGCCGGTCTGCTTGGCCCGGTACATGGCCTGGTCTGCCCGCTGGAACAGGCTGTGGGGGGTATCTTCCTCCCGGTAGGCGGTCAAGCCGATGCTGGCGGTGACCTCCACGTGGCCCCCGTCCCCCAGGGGCAGGGGGTGGTTGCGGATGGCCTCATGGACGCGGGCGGCACCCTGGGCCGCGGCCTGGGTGTCGGTGCCGGCCATCAGGATGACGAACTCCTCGCCCCCGAAGCGGAACACCATGTCGCTCTTGCGGGTCACCTCTTGTAGACGCCGCGCCACCGCCATCAGCACTTGATCGCCGGAATGATGGCCATGATGGTCATTGATGCGCTTGAAATGGTCCACGTCCAGCACCAGCATGGCCAGGGGCTGCGCAGTGCGGCGGCACACGGCCAGTTCACGCTCCACGGCCCGGTTCATGGCGGCCCGGTTCTGCAGACCGGTGAGCGGGTCCGTCTGGGCGGCCTGCAGGGCTTCGTGATAGAGCAGGGCATTACGCAGCGGATAGATCAGCGCGGTCAGGGCCTCCTCAAGGGCGGCCAGCTCCGATTCCCGGAACTTGCGTCCCCGCAGCAGCCTGAGTTCTCCCAGTTCATGCTGATCCACCATCAGGTGGTAGCGGCAGCTGTGCCGGGACAGGCGCCCACGGCTCAGATGGATGCCCCGGTCTTCGCGGTCGAAGGTCAGGCCGTCATGGGGAATACGCCAGGCGATGGAGTTGGAAAAGATATCCATCAGTTCGTCCAGGTCCAGGGTGGTCTGCAGCCGGTGCAGCAGCCTGGGGGTGTCGATCAGCTCGGCCGGGCCGGGGGGGGTGACGGGGCCACCCAGGAAACGCGGGGTCTTGACCACGGCATTGCCTGCCTGGTATCGGGATTCAATCGGGGCCTGGATGATGTGACGGATCATGGGTCCTGTCTCGGCGCTGTTCCTCTGTGCAAACAGTTAAGCGAATTCCATGCCACTAATTTTTTTAATTAAAAACATATATTTGAGTTTTTAAGGTGGATGTGTGGCGGAAAAATGACGCCGCCGTGGGCCGGATTTTCCCATCGGTGCCGGAAAGTCGTGCTGCGGTCCGCCCGGGCGGACTGATACACTCCGACGCCATGCTCAGACTCGAACATCTCTCTCTCCGGCGCGGCACCCGTGTCCTGATCCAGGACGCGGATCTCACCATTCACCCGGGCTGGCGGGTGGGCGTGACCGGCGCCAACGGCACCGGCAAGTCCAGCCTGTTTGCCCTGCTACGGGGGGAACTGGCCCCCGACCAGGGGGAATGCAGTCTGCCCTCGGACTGGGTCATCGCCCATGTGGCCCAGGAGGTGGAAGGCAGCGAGCGCAGCGCCCTGGATTATGTGATGGACGGTGACGAGGAACTACGTCGACTACAGGAGGAACTGGCTCGGGCGCAGGCCGCCGGGGAGGGCACCCGAATGGGGGAATTGCATGCCCGCCTGGACGCCATCGACGCCTGGACCGCGGAAAGTCGGGCCGGCCGGCTACTCCATGGCCTGGGTTTCCAGCCGGGGGACGAACGGCGTCCCATGGCTTCCTTTTCCGGCGGCTGGCGCATGCGCCTGAACCTGGGCCGCGCCCTCATGTGCCGGTCGGACCTGCTGCTGCTGGACGAACCCACCAACCACCTGGATCTGGAAGCGGTGCTGTGGCTGGAACAGTGGCTGGCCGCCTATCCGGGCACGTTGCTGCTGATCTCCCATGACCGTGACTTCCTGGACCGGGTGGTGACCCATGTGGCCCATATCGAACAGGGCGGCATCCGGCTCTACACCGGCGACTACTCCGCCTTCGAGCTGGCCCGCGCGGAGGCCCTTGCCCGTCAGCAGGCGCTGCACGAGCGCCAGCAGCGGGAAATCGAGCACATGGAGAAGTTCGTGGCCCGATTCCGGGCCAAGGCCAGCAAGGCGCGCCAGGCCCAGAGCCGTCTCAAGGCTCTGGAACGCATGACCCGGGTGGCCTCGGTCCACGCGGACTCGCCGTTTCGCTTTGCCTTTCGTGAACCGGCGCGGTTACCCGATCCCCTGCTGAAGCTGGATCGGGTGGCCGGCGGATACGGCGGCACGGCGGTGATCCAGGCAGTGAAATTTTCCCTGCACCCGGGGGCTCGCCTGGGATTGCTCGGCCCCAACGGGGCCGGCAAGTCCACCCTGATCCGGATCATGGCCGGCGACCTGGCACCCCTGACCGGCACCCGGGAGCCGTCGCCCGATCTGGCGGTGGGATATTTCGCCCAGCACCAGCTGGAGCAGTTGGACCCCCAGGCCAGCCCCCTGCTGCATCTGCAGCGACTGGACAGCCGGATACGGGAACAGGAACTGCGCAATTTTCTGGGTGGTTTCGGTTTCGTGGGGGATCAGGCCCTGGCCCCGGTGGCGCCTTTCTCCGGCGGGGAAAAGGCCCGGCTGGTGCTGGCCCTGCTGGTCTGGCAGCGACCCAACCTGCTGCTGCTGGACGAACCCACCAACCACCTGGACATGGACATGCGTCATGCCCTGGAGCAGGCCCTGCAGGATTTCGAGGGGGCGGTGGTGCTGGTGTCCCATGACCGGCACATGCTGCGCAGTGTCTGTGATGAATTCCTGCTGGTGGCCGATGGCGGCGCGCAGACCTTTGCGGGCGACCTGGACGATTACCGGGACTGGCTGGCGGCCCGGGAGCGGACCCAGGGGGGCGGTGATGCCCGGGAGCCCGGTGGGGAACAGGGCGCGGCGGCGCGCAAGGCGCGCAAGCGGGACGAGGCGGCGCTCCGGCAGCGGCTCAAGCCCCTGAGGGACCAGGTGAAGCGCCTGGAGCGGGAACACGAAACCCTGGAGCGGGAAAAGCAGACCCTGGATCAGGCCCTGGCGGACCCGGCGATCTATGAGGCATCTGCCAGGGAGCGCCTGCAGTCATTGCTGGGGCGTCAGGCGGAAACCGCCCGGCGGCTGGCCGAGGTGGAATCCGCCTGGCTGGAGGCCTGCGAGGCCCTGGAGTCGGCGATGCCGGACTCACTGCACGATGAAGCCGGTGAAATAAAGTCCACTGACGGCCGGTGAGCCGGTGTGCTCGGTCATGACCTGGCGCAGGGTCTCCAGGGCCTCGGTGCGCAGTTGCTCCCTGACCGCGGCGGCCTGTACCTGCTCCGGATCACGGCCGCCGAAGAACAGGATCAGGTGATGACGGATCACCGGCATGTGATGTTCCACCAGCTGGGCCTCCTGTGCCGTCTCCACATAGAACTGGGCATTGAGCTGTAGATACTGGGCCCGCCGGGGGTTGTCCAGGTTCACCACCAGGGCCGGCTGTAAGGGGATATAGCCCGGCCAGGTGGCGCCCCCGCCGGAGGGGGCGGCCCAGGCCGCCGCGTGCCATCCCGTCAGGGCGATCAGCAGCAGGGCCGTGAGAAAAGCGGTCGGCTTGGTTCTTTGGCGTCGCATGTCTTGAGCCTGTCTTAATGGCCGTGAGGGTCCCGGCCCCGGTCGATTCCGATGCAGCGGCCGGGTCATGGGTTGGCGTCGTCATCGCCGGGAAAGATCACCGTGCGGCTTGGGTCGATGCGCAGGATCTCGCGACCCTGCTCCACGGGCAGCAGGTTGCGGCGGCCATCCAGAAAGGCAATGCACAGTCGCCCTTCCGCCAGGGCCGCCTGCTGTTCGGCCGTCACGTAGAGGTGCTTGATGGTGGTGCCCACCTGGAAATGGTAGGCCACGTCGGCGTCTTCCTTGTTCACCCGATGGGCGGCCACCAGTGCCCTGAGCTGCTGCTTGAGAGCACGGGCATCGGGAGCGGCTGCGGCCCGAGGTGCCGCCGCCGCAGCCTGTTGTCTTCGGGGGGTGCCGCGAGGTGTCTGCTCCTGAGGCTTGCCGGGCCTGCGGTTCCGGGTCCGCGGGTCCCGGCGTCCGGGCTCGGCCCCGTGGCCGCCACCCTTGCCCGGCTTGCCGTTGCGCGGTCCCCCTCGTTCGCCCTGACGGGGTTTGGGGGCCTTGGCCTGCTCGACCTGCTTGACCTGTTCTTCGGTGACCAGTCCGGCCTGGAGCAACTGCTCGCGGAGGCTCTGGGTCATGTCTTACTCCTTAACGTCCAAGATGTCGGGACCCCGCGGCAGCCTGGCCAACGGGTCCTGACGGTAGAATTGGCGGAATTGCCCGTAGACATCCGGACAGGATTGCGCCAGGGTCCAGGGTTCGGCAAAGAAATACTCGCTCATCACGGCAAAGAATTCACCCGGATCACTGGCCGCGTAGGGGTCCAGTTCCACCGGCTCGTCCCGGTCCAGCCGGGCATGGAGTTCATCGTAGGCCCTGCTCATGGCCCGGGTCCAGTCCTGGATGGACATTTCCGGGTGCAGGGGGGGCATGCCGTTGGCCACGCCGTTGCGCAGGTCCAGGGTATGGACGAATTCATGGATGGCCAGCGGCTCCCCCGCGGCCATCGCCGCCCAGGACAGCAGCACCGGTCCCCGTTCCCAGGCCTCGCCGCTGTAGGGACTCTCGTCCAGGTGCAGGATGCCGTCATCGTCCATGATCTCCCGTCGGGGCAGGAAGTCGTCCGGATAGACGATGATGGTGGACCACTGGTCGTACCAGTCGATACCCAGCCGGAGGATGGGCAGGCATGCCTGCAGGGCGATATGCAGGGCCATGGCGGGCGTGATCTCCAGGCCATGGGTGCCGTGGAGGTGCTTTTCGTCCAGGAACAGGGTGGCCAGGCGGCGCAGTTCCGCCCGCTCGGCACCATTGAAGCCGATGAGCATGGGCTGGGCCGCCAGTCCGGCATGCCAGAGACTGTCCGGGATGGGCGCCCGGGCCAGGGTGCGGTGTCTGCGCCAGGATTTGAACAGGGGGATCATGCGGGGCTGCGCCAGGTCGGGGCGAATCGGGGCATTATGGCGCGTGACACTGAAGTTTTCAGCCATGACCATAGTATGATGATGGGGTATTCAGGAAGGCCCCATGGAGACGTCGACGTTGTACACCCACTGTGAAACACGCCTGCAGCAGATCCTGAACCTGGGCGGTGCCCGATGCCTGCGGGGTACCCGCATCGGTCTGGAAAAGGAGAGCCTGCGGGTGGACGCGGACGGCAGCATCGCCCGCACCCCCCACCCCAGGGCATTGGGGGCGGCGCTGACCCACCCCTGGATCACCACCGACTATTCCGAAGCCCTGCTGGAGTTCATCACTCCGCCCTGTGACACTCCGGGCGAGGCGCTGGCCTTCCTGAGGGATCTGCACGCCTTCACCTATCCCCGCATTGGCACTGAATACCTCTGGGCCACCAGCATGCCCTGCGTGCTGGCGGGGGAGCAGGGGATTCCGGTGGCCCGCTACGGCGATTCCAACGCCGGGCGCATGAAGACCGTCTATCGTCTGGGCCTGGGGCACCGTTACGGCCGCCTGATGCAGGTGATCGCCGGGGTGCATTTCAATTTTTCCATGGGGGACTGTTTCTGGCCCATCTATCAGCAGGTACTCGGGGTGCCGGGCGAAGATGCCCGCCGGTTCCGCGACCGCGGTTATTTCGGCATGATCCGCAACCTGCAGCGCCTGGGTTGGTTGATCCCATATCTTTTCGGTGCCTCTCCGGCGGTGTGCCGATCCTTCCTCGCCGGCAAGCCCACCACCCTGGCGGAGTTCGACGAGAGCACCTGCTATGAACCCTGGGCCACCAGCCTGCGCATGGGAGACATCGGGTATCAGAACCGCAAGGAAGAAGAAAGCGGCATCAAGGCCAACTACGATAGCCTGGAGGGCTATGTCCGTGGCCTGTCCCACGCCATCAATACCCCATCGCCGGAGTATGCCCGCATCGGTGTGGAGGTGGACGGCGAATACCGCCAGCTCAATGCCAACATCCTGCAGATCGAGAACGAATATTACAGTACCGTGCGTCCCAAACCCCTGACGGAAGGGGATGAACGGCCCACGGTGGCCTTGGAGCGGCGCGGTGTGGCCTATGTGGAACTGCGTTCGGTGGACGTGAACGCCTTTGATCCCCTGGGTGTCAATGAGTCCCAGCTTCGTTTCCTGGAGGCTTTCATGATCCATGCCCTGCTGCTGGACAGCCCGCCCATCGGCGAGCTGGAGCGTTTTGCCATTGATCACAACCAGAGTGCCACCGCCCACCGGGGCAGGGACCCGTCGCTGCAGCTCATGCGCAATGATGAGCGGGTACCGCTGCGTGTCTGGGCCGCCGAGGTACTGGAGCAGATGGTGCCCTTGTGCCGGGTGCTGGATGACGGCCATGCGGAACAGCCCTATTCCCGATCCCTGGCGGAGCAACAGGCCAAGGTGGCCGATGCGGCGCTGACGCCTTCCGCACGCATGCTGGCCCTGATGTGCGAGCACGAGCAGGGCTTCCACGAGTTTGCCCGGCAGATGTCCCTGGCCCATGCGGCCCGGCTGCGGGACGCGGGGCTTGATCCGGCGAGGGAGGCAATGCTGGAGGCCGAGGCCCGGGAGTCCCTGGCGCGGCAGCGGCGCATGGAGGCCGAGGATGACGTGTCCTTCCCCGAGTATCTGCGGCGTTATTTTCGATAGGCCCTTTCAGAGTGGGCGAATGTCCAGGCCCACCAGCACCCGTTCCTGCTCCGACAGGTCCCCCACCACCCGGCGGATGGGGGGCGGCAGCTTGCGGATCACCACCGGGGTGGCCAGGATGCGCTCGTCTTCCGCCAGTTGCGGACGCTCAATGATGTCCACCACCTGAATCTCCACCTGTTCCCCCTGCCGTCCCAGTTCCCTGGCCAGGGTTTCCAGGTTCTCGATGGCCCGCCTTGCCGCCGGGGTCATGCCGGCAATATAGAGCCTGAGCTGGTAGTGGCCGGTGGTCATTGACGGCTCCTGGAGATGGCGGAGCGTGCCCGCTGGATATTGGCCAGACGGTGTTCGATCCCGGCGATCTCCCGCTTGATGTCCAGCGCCCGGCTATCCCTTTCCGCCCGTGCCAGCCGTTCCGCCGCGGCGTTGATCTCATCCAGTTCATGGCGTCGCTACATGGCCCGGGACAGCTCGGTGTGCAGCTGTTCGATCACCTGTTCGTCCTCGGACTGGCGTGCCTCGCGGACCGTACCATAGGCAATGCCGCTTTCACCGATGTACGGGTCCTCGATCACCAGCCCCTGGTCGGTGAAACGGAACTCCTTCACCTGACTGGAGATGGGCAGACCCCGTGCCTTGACCACGGTGATCAGGCGATTCATCTCGCCGTTGTTCTCATGGCGCCGCAACTTGATCCAGACGTCGATCATGGAGGAGACATCCAGGTGACTCACACCCTGGCTGTCATCGGCGAGCAGTTCCGTCGCCACGGCGGTGATGCCCGCCTCCTTGATGAGGTGGATCAGGCGCAGCAGCATGTCCTTGGCACTGTCGCCGGTGCGACGGGTGGCCAGGCTGCTGATGGGGTCCAGCACCACCAGATCGGGCTGATGGCGGCGAATGGAACGCATGATGCGCATCAGGTGTTCCTCCAGCCCCAGCTCCACGGCACGCACCGGTTGCAGGATCAGGCGGCGGTCGGCCTCGCTCCCCTCGGTGTGTCGGCGCAGGTCGGCGCCGATGCTCAACTGGTTGCGGACCAGTTCGTCCACGCTCTCCTCAAAGCTGATGTAGAGCACCTTTCTGCCTTGCTCGCAGGCGTTGACCGTCATGGCGGTGGCCATGCTGGTCTTGCCGGTGCCGGCCTGGCCCGAGAACAGCAGGGTGGAGCCCCGATAAGGTCCCTGGCCGCCCAGCATGGCGTCCAGGCCCGGAATGCCGGTGGAAAAATGTTCATCGGACACCCGGGCGCGGAGTACCGATCCGGTCACCGGGATCATGAAAATCCCATCGCCATCCAGCAGGAAGGGTGCCTCGCTGGTGCCGTGGCCACCGCCGCGGCGCTTGACGACCCGCAGCAGTCGGGTCATGACCCGGTGGTCCAGGTCCTGCTTGAGGGCGATCACGCAGTCTGCCACGTAATCTTCCAGGCCGTAGCGCGTGGTGAACGCTTCCTGTTCACCAATGGTGATAAGGGATGAGGCCCGGCATTCCCGCAGCCAGTCGAACACCCGGGCCAGCTCGCCGCGCAGGGAGATCTCGGCGGAAAAGGCCCCCTCCAGCACGTCCATGGCATCCACCACCAGGCGCTGGGCGCCGGTCTTTTGCAGGGCGTGATCGATACGCGCCATGACGGTGGTGAGTTCCACGTAGTCGCCGACCACTTCGTTGCGATCGGGGCGCATGTCCAGAATCCGCAGGCGTCCTTCTTCGATGAAGCGGTCGGCGGCGAAGCCGAATCCGGCGGCATGCCGGATCAGGGCCTCGGGGGATTCGTCAAAGGTGACCAGCACCCCGTTCTCCCCCTGCCGGATACCGTGGCAAAGAAAGGTGAGGGAGATGACGGTCTTGCCCGTCCCCGGTCCTCCGCGCAGGAGTGTGGGGCGGCCGCGCGGCAGGCCGCCTTGCAGCAGGAAGTCCAGTCCCTGAATGCCGGTGGCGGCGGTTTCAGGATTTGCCGTGGTCACGGATGGAGATCTCCGGTGTTTGAGTTTCAAGAAAGTGTCGCGCCGTTGCTTGACTGGATTCCCGCCTGCGTGGGAAGGATCCGTTGGGTGCCGTCACTATGACTGGATCATGCAGAAGCATCCCTTGAGTGGGGTCTTTATGGTCAGGGATACTGCCTCCACGGGCTGTGTGATTCAAGAGCCGCTATCTTCAGACTATCTATGGACGAAAAGCGCGAAGTGGTCTTCCTGGCCCGAGGGGTCACCAAGACCTACCTGATGGGCGAGGTCCGTATCCACGCCCTGCGGGGGGTGGACCTGACACTCCATGCCGGTGAACTGGTGGTGATGCTGGGGGCATCGGGTTCCGGCAAGTCCACCCTGCTCAACATCCTGGGTGGCCTGGATCATGCCGACGGCGGCGAGGTGCGCTACCGGGACCAGGATCTGGTCCGGGCCGACGACCGGGCACTGACCCGGTACCGGCGACACCATGTGGGGTTCGTGTTCCAGTTCTACAATCTCATCTCCAGCCTCACCGCCCGGGAAAACGTGGCCATCGTCACCGAGATCGCCCGCGACCCCATGTCGCCCGAAGAAGCCCTGGCCCTGGTGGGGCTGGAGGACCGCATGGATCACTTTCCCGCCCAACTCTCCGGCGGGGAACAGCAGCGGGTGGCGATTGCCCGTGCCGTGGCCAAGCGGCCTGACGTGCTGCTGTGCGATGAGCCCACCGGTGCCCTGGATTCCCGTACCGGGATTCGGGTTCTGCGGGTGATCCAGGATGTCAACCGGGAACTGGGAACGACCACGGCGGTGATCACCCATAACGCGGTGATCGGCGAGATGGCGGATCGGGTGATCCGGCTGGCGGATGGCCGGGTGCAGTCGGTGGAGGATAACCCGATCCGCAAGTCTCCCGATCAACTGGTGTGGTGATGCGGGCCATCCACCGCAAGCTGTTGCGTGATCTGGCCCGGCTCAAGGGGCAGGTGGCCGCCATTGCCGTGGTGATCGCCGCCGGCATCATGGTACTGATCCTCTCCGTCACCACCCTGGATGCCCTCACCCTGTCCAAGGATCGCTTTTACGACAGTCATCAGTTTGCCGATGTCTTGGCCGATCTCAGGCGGGCGCCGGAAGGGCTGGCCCCGCGCCTGGAGGCGATCCCCGGCGTCAACCGGGTGCAGACCCGGATCAAGGCGCCGGTGCGGCTGGAAGTGCCGGGATTCCAGGAACCGGTGCGGGGCATGATCCTGTCGTTGCCCGACGGCCGCCAGCCCGATCTCAACCGGCTGTATCTGCGCCGGGGTGGGTTGCCCGAGTCCGGTCGGGCAGACCAGGTGGTCATCAGCGAGCCCTTTGCCCAGGCCCATGACCTGCACCCCGGCGACCGGCTCACCGCCATTATCAACGGCCGCCTGGAACGGCTCATCATCAGCGGGGTGGCCCTGTCGCCGGAGTTCATCTACCAGGTGGGGCCGGCGGATCTGCTGCCCGACTACCAGCGCTACGGGGTCTTGTGGATGAACCGCAGGGGCCTGGCCCAGGCCATGGACCTGGAGGGTGCCTTCAACAGCGTGCTGGTGTCCCTGCAAGTCGGTGCAATCGAGGCCGCGGTGATCGAGGCCCTGGACCTGCGGCTGGCCCCCTACGGCGGCATCGGCGCCGTGGGACGGGAGGATCAGGTCTCCCATCGCTTCCTGTCCGAGGAACTGGATCAGCTGCGGGTGATGGCGGTGGTCCTGCCCGCCATTTTTCTGGGGGTGGCCGCCTTCCTGCTCAACGTGCTCATGGGGCGCGTCATCCGCACCCAGCGCCAGCAGGTGGCCATCCTCAAGGCCTTCGGCTACCACGACCGGGACATTGCCCTGCATTTCGGTCTGCTCACCGGCCTGATCGTGGTGACGGGCACCCTGCTGGGCATCCTGCTGGGGTCCTGGTCGGCGGAGGCGCTGGCCGGGGTTTACGCGGAATATTACCGATTCCCCGAGATGCGTTTCCGGCTTCGACCCCAGGTGATCCTGATGGCCCTGGCGGTGGCCGCCGGGGCGGCCCTGCTGGGTACCTGGCGGGCAGTGAGACAGGCGGTCAGCCTGCCGCCGGCCCAGGCCATGCGCCCACCGGCACCGGAACGGTTCCGGCACTCCCTCCTGGAGCGGTCGGCCCTGGGGCGCTTGTTGTCCCAGCCCAGCCGCATCATCGTGCGCAACCTCTCCCGACACCGTTTCAAGGCCTTCATGTCCATGTTGGGCATCGCCCTCTCCGGCGGATTGCTGCTGCTGGGGAGTTACCAGTTCAATGCGGTGGACCATCTGCTGGACATCCAGTACCGGCTGGTGATGAAGATGGACCTGCACCTGAGCTTCACCGATCCCACCCCGGAGCGGGTTCTGGCCGAGTTGCGGACCCTGCCGGGCGTGCAGTACGCGGAGGGCTATCGCTCGGTTCCGGTGCGCCTGATCCACGAACGCCGGGACTATCGCACCGTGATCCAGGGCATGGAGGCCCGGCCCCGGCTGCGGGGCCTGCTGGACGCGGATTACCGGCCTGTCCACCTGCCGCCGGAGGGGCTGCTGCTCACCGGCTATCTGGCGGAATATCTGGGAGTGCGACCCGGCGACAGGATCACCGTGGAGGTGCTGGAGGGGCACCGCCGTACCCTGCAGGTGCCCCTGGCGGGCACGGTGGATGAACCCATCGGGGTCAGTGCCTACATGGAGCGGCGGGCATTGAACGGCCTGATGCGGGAAGGGCCGGCCCTCTCCGGGGCCTGGCTCATGGTGGCCGAGCACGAGCAGGACCGGCTGTTCGAACGGTTGTGGGAGATGCCCCGGGTGGCGGGGATCGGCATGATCGATGATGCGGAGCGTCAGTTCCGGGACTATATCCAGGACACGGTGCTGGTCATGATGGGTATCCTGTTGCTGATGGCCGGTTCCATCACCTTCGCCGTGGTCTACAACAACGCCCGCATCGCCTTTGCCGAACGGGAGCGGGAACTGGCCACCCTGCGGGTGCTGGGGCTCAGCCGGAGTGAGGTCAATTGGGTCCTGATCGGCGAGATGGCCCTGCTGACCCTGCTGGCCATCCCCCTGGGGTGGGCCGTGGGGACGGTGTTTGCCTGGCTGCTGAACCAGGCCCTGAGCATGGACCTGTTCCGGATACCGTTCGTCATCACCCCGGCCACCTATGCCTTCTCCGCCGCCGGGGTCTTGCTGGCGGCGGTATTGTCGGTGCTCCTGATCGGTCGCCGGTTGGCGCGGCTGGACATGGTGAGCGCACTCAAGAGCAACGAATAACCGACAGACCTTACATCATGCCCTTGCTCAAGAAGATCCTGATCGCCCTCGTCGCCCTGACCATCCTGGTGCTGCTGGGGCTGGCCCTGCGGCCCGCGCCCGTCCCGGTCAGTGCCGCCGAGGTGATCCGTGGCCCCTTCGCCGAGTTTGTGGAGGAGGAGGGTCGGACCCGCCTGCGTCATGCCTATACCGTCACCGCCCCCATCCATGGCTACCTGCGGCGGGTGACCCTGGAGCCGGGTGACCCGGTGGACATCGACGATGTCCTGTTCCTGCTGGAGCCGGCCCCGGCCCCGGGACTGGACCTGCGCAGCTGGGAACAGGCTCGGGAGGCCGTCCGGGCCGCCGCGGCCCGGCTGGAGGCCGCCCGGGCCGAGTTGGAGGTCCGTCAGGCCGAGAGCCGTCTGGCGCGACAGGAACATGAACGCAGTGAGCGTCTGTTCCGGCAGTCCCAGATCGCCGCCGAGGAAAGGGACCGCCGCCTGGCCATGCGGGATGCGGCCCGGGCGGCGGAGCGGGCGGCCCGGTACGGGGTGGAGGTGGCGGGCTTCGATCTGGCCTCTGCCCGCCTGGTACTGGAGGTGGCCGATGGTCGTCGCGCCGGTGAGGAGAGCCCGGCCGTGGCCGTCCGCGCCCCGGTCTCGGGGCTGGTGACCCAGCGGCACCGGCACAACGAAGGCCCCATTCAGGCCGGGGAGGCGGTACTGGAACTGGGTAATCTGGAGGATCTGGAGGTCAGGGTGGATCTGCTGTCCATGGAGGCTGTGCGCCTGCGTCCCGGGATGCGGGTGATCCTGGAACGCTGGGGCGGCGGCGAGGCGCTGGAAGGCCGGGTGCGGCGGGTGGAACCGGCGGGGTTTGAAAAGGTGTCCGCCCTGGGGGTGGAGGAGCAGCGGGTGCATGTCTGGTCCAGGCTATCATCCCCTCGCGAGCAGTGGCGCCATCTGGGAGATGGTTACCGGGTGGAGGCCCGCTTCATGCTCTGGGAAGGGGATGATGTACTCCAGATCCCCACCAGTGCACTGTTCCGGCACGAAGATGCCTGGGCCGTGTTCCGGATCGAGAACGGGCGTGCCCGCCTGCAACGGGTGGAGATCGGTCGTCGCAGCGGACTGTGGACCCAGGTCCTGGACGGCCTGCATCCGGGGGAGCCCATCATCATCCATCCGGGAGACCGGGTCCGGGAAAACGGTCGGGTCCGGGCCGAGTTCGGGGCGTCGCGTCGGTAGTGCCCGGGTTCTCCCTTTGTTAGAATCATTCCGACTGCGGAGTCGGTTGCCGACGGGAAGGTTTCATGGCGCTTGAGAAGTATCTGGTTCCAGTCTCGGAACTGAAGATCGGGATGTATGTGTGTGAACTCGATCGCCCCTGACTGGAGACGCCCTTTCCGTTGCAGGGCCTGCTGATCCGCTCTCCCGCCCAGATCCGGGAACTGGCCGGATACTGCGCTCATGTCTACATCGATTTCGAGAAAAGCGCCGGCCATCGTCCACAGGCATTGTCGCAACCGCAGGGGGCCGACCACGCCCGGCGGCTCGCCCAGGGTATCGATCATCGCAATCCCAGGGATGTCCCGCTCCCCCATACCCTGCAGGAAGTACGGGAACTGGTGCAAAAGGCCAAATCGCTCCGCGACGAAGCCCACCGCTATATCCTGGATACCATTGAGGACATCCGCCTCGGCAGTGCCGTCGATACCGAGGATGCCCGCCAACTCGTGGGCGCCATGGTGGAGCAGGTAATCGAATCCCCCAATGCCCTGGTCTGGCTCACCCAACTGCGTGACCGGGATGAATATACCTCCCAGCACAGTATCAATGTCTGCATCCTGGCCCTGACCTTCGGCCGTTTTCTGGGTATGCGGGAACGGCACCTGCAGACCCTGGGGTTGGGCGCCCTGCTGCATGACATCGGCAAGATGAAGGTCCCTCTGGAGATCCTGAATGCGCCCCGACGTCTGAGCGAGGCCGAGTTCCAGGTGATGAAGGCCCATCCGGAGTTGGGCCACCTCCTGCTCCGACGCGACCGGAGTCTGCCCCGGGAGGCCTTGAACGTGGTGATCGGCCATCATGAGCGCATGGATGGCGGGGGGTATCCCCATGGTCTGCAGGGAGAGGCCATCCCCCTGTACGCCCGTCTGGTGGCTGTGGTGGACGTCTACGATGCGGTCAGCAGCAATCGGGTCTACCACGCGCGCAGGTTGCCCCAGGAGGCCCTCGCCATCCTGTTCAAGATGCGCGGCAAGGAACTGGATACGGCCCTGGTGGAATCCTTCATCCGCTGCATCGGCGTTTATCCCGTGGGGTCCCTGGTGGAACTGAAATCGGGCGAGGTCGGTGTGGTGGTGGGCTTCAACAATGAACATCGCCTCAAACCCACTCTGATGCTGTTGCTGGATGCCGGCGGAGCACCCCTGGATCAGCCCGTCATGATGAATCTGGCCAGCCCGGCATGGGCGGACGGTGGGAATTCCCCCGCCATCGGCCGGATCCGCACCCCGGATGAGGTGGGTCTGGACCCCGAGAAGGTCATCCATGCGTTACAGGCGCAACAGGGAAGTCAGCCGTCCGGATAGTCGTCCCCGCGCCCGTGCAGGCTGTACTGCCCCTGTCGGGGCATTCTCCTGAGGCTGTCACCACAGTCCCGCAGGGCCTTGGCCATCTGGGTGCCGTTCTGGTAGCGCAGGTCGGGGTTTTTCTGCAGGGCCTTTTTCACCATCACCTGGATCACCGGACCCAGTTCGGGGCGTAGCGACAGAATGTCCTCGGGCGGCGACTGGGCGATCTGCGAGATCAGCCCGGTCAGGGTGTCGGCCTTGAACGGTAGTTGGCCCGTGAGCAGCTGGTACAGGCACACCCCGAGGGCAAACAGGTCGGAGCGGGCGTCCACCACCTGGCCCGTGACCAGTTCCGGCGACATGAAGGCGGGAGTGCCCTGATGCGGGCCACTGCCGCTACGGTCGTGCCCGATGATGCTGGCGATGCCGAAGTCGGTGATCTTCACCGTCCGCCGCTCCCGGTCGTAGATGATGTTGGCCGGCTTGACATCCCGATGCAGGACGCCCTGTTCATGGGCATAGGCCAGTCCCTCGGCCACCTGGGCACAGGCCTCCAGTACCTCGGGGATGGGCAGCAGGGTGTCCGGGCGGGTAAAGGCCTCCAGCGGCTCGCCTTCCAGATAATCCATGGCGATGAAGGCCAGGTCGTGCTCCTCGCCCACATCGTAGACCGTCACGATATGGCGGTGATCCAGACGTCCGGAAGCCTCCGCCTCGCGAAAGAATCGCTGCTTTGCCTCCTCCCGGACCTCCGGCTCGAAGGCCCGGTCCAGGGCCAGGGTCTTGATCGCGACCCGGCGATTGATATGGGGGTCCACTCCCAGGTAGACGATGCCCATGGCGCCCTTGCCCAGTTGTCTTTCCACCCGGTAACGGCCGATCATGGGCTGGTCGGTGCCGTCATCGGACAGCAGCAACGCCTTGCCGCCCCGGATGTGCTTCATGTCACCGAGACGGGGCTGTCTGGAGCCGGCGAAGGGCTTGAGGCGGGCCAGTCGTTGCTCGGTATCCTGGAATGCGGGATTCCGGTCCCGCAGATACTGAAAGACCTCCACCGCGCGGCCGTACTGACGTCTGCGCTCAAAGTCGCGGCCCAGTCGGTACAACTCGCCGAACAGCGGCTCCAGGGGGACATGACAGCGTTGCAGGGCCGCGAATGACGGCTCTAGGTGCCCTTGCTCCCGTAACTGCGCCCCCAACTGCAATCGAGCCTCGGCGGCATCCAGCCGATCCCGCGCCAGGCGTCGCGTGAGCCGGGCCTGGACCACCAGCAGCCCGTGCCCCAGGCCGATGAGCAGGGCAGGGAGGATGAGCGGCAGCCACCAGCCCGTTGCCGTCAGGGTGGTCAGCGTCAACAGCAGCAGGCCGAGAACCAGGGCGCCGCTGCCGAGGACGGCGCGACGGGAGTCCGGCCCGCGGCTTGCCGGCCAGAGCAGGTAGAGGGCCGCCGCCGCCAGCAGCCATCGCTCCAGGGCGTGGAATCCGCCGCCGACACGGACACGGTGACCTTCATGGACGGCCCCGGCGGCCCAGGCGGTCCAGGCGGCGGGAGGCAGGCTCAGGCCCCCGTGGGTGATGAAGGGGGTCTGATGCGGCTGATTGAGGCCGATGACCACGGCCCGGCCCTCAATCGCGCTCGCCGGCACCCGTTCCATCAGCAGGTCGTCCAGTGTCCAGGTATCCAGCGCCTGTCCCCGGGGATCCCGCCGTGGCGGCACGGCAAGGAGCGACAGGTCAGGGCCAAGGCTCAGGACATCATCACCCATCCGCACACCCCGGCCGGGCGTCACCACCAGATCACCGGGCGCATGTCCCGCCAGGATGGCCGCCAGCCCCAGGGCCATGCCCGGCGCATGGCCGCCACGCACCGGCAGCAGGGTCGGGTCCGGGGGGTGCGGACGATCCGCGGAGGGTGTCACGGCCACGGTGGCGGCCCCGGACAGGGGCGGGATCGGCACCCGCAGGTGACTGTCCGTCCCAGGCAGGACGGCCGGGCGTGCCAGCAGGCGCAGGACCGGCCATTGCGGCCAGGCCGGAGTGGTACCGTCCAGCCGTCCTTCCGGCAGGGAGGCCGGCCCGCTGCCCCGATGCAGGGAGGCGGCCACAAGGGCCCTGCCGTGACCTGCCAGCGCCTGGGCCAGACGGGCATCGGTATCCTGGTCGGGGCGGGGTGTCAGGGGCGGGGTTTCCGGGTGATCCAGGTCCAGATGCAGGCCGATGCCCGCGGCCCCCATGATCTGCAGCCGATCCACCGCCCGGGCCAGGGTGGCCCGGGAGTAGGGGGTGTGACGGCGGATGTCCTCGTCGCGGATCTCGATCAGGACCACCCCCGGTAGCCGGTCCAGCTGGGGCAACAACCGGGTGGCCGCCTGGCGGACATCCTGTTCCAGGGCACGCAGCGGCACGGTATAACTGCCCGCCAGCCAGGTCAGCAGCAGGACGATGATCAGGATCAGTGCCCCTGTGCCGGGACGGTTCGGTGAGCGGGACAAGGGGCCGAAAACTCCGCGCGTGGATTCCCCGTCAGTTATAGACTGCCGTGACCGGCAAGTCATCCGCCGGCGGCCCCGGCGGTGCCTGAACGAACCCGGTCGGCCCGGGTCAGACCTGAGAGCACTGGATGCTCGATTCCCATTCCCCATTTTCAGGAGACGTCATGAGCCTGCTCATCAAGGGCCAGCTGCGCAGCGACTGGCTGGCCGAGGAAACCGAGGACGGTGAATTCATTCGCAAGGACTCGCTGTTCCGGCACTGGATCACCCCCGACGGTGCGCCCGGGCCGACCGGCGAGGGCGGCTTTCCCGCGGAACCCGGCCGTTATCATCTCTACGTGTCCCTGGCCTGCCCCTGGGCGCACCGCACCCTGATCTTCCGTGCCCTCAAGGGGCTGGAAGATGTCATCGGCGTCTCGGTGGTGAACCCGTTCATGCTGGAGCAGGGCTGGCACTTTCAGCCCTGGCCGGGGGCCACGGAAGATCACGTCAACGGCTTTGAATACCTGCATCAGGCCTATACCCTGGCGGATCCGGAGTACACCGGCATCGTCACCGTGCCCACCCTCTGGGACCGGCATCGCCGGACCATCGTCAACAACGAGTCTTCCGAGATCATCCGCATGTTCAACAGCGCCTTCGAAGCGCATACGGATCAGCACGTGGACTTCTATCCCGAGGCCCTGCGGGGACAGATCGATGCTGTCAACCAAAGGGTCTATGACACGTTGAACAATGGTGTGTACCGGGCCGGGTTCGCCACCGAGCAGGCCGCCTATGAGCGGGCCTTCGACCGCCTGTTCGAGACCCTCGACTGGCTGGAGGCGCGGCTGTCCCGGCAGCGGTATCTGGTGGGTGACCGGATCACCGAGGCGGACTGGCGCCTGTTCACCACCCTGGTGCGCTTTGACGCGGTGTATTACAGCCATTTCAAGTGCAACCGGCAGCGACTGATGGACTATCCGAATCTGTGGGCGTACACCCGGGAGCTGTATCAGGTGCAGGGGGTGGCGGAAACCGTGAACATGGATCACATCAAGACCCATTACTACGGCAGTCATGAGCATCTGAATCCCGGTGGTATCATTCCCCGCGGCCCGGCGCTGGATTTCATGGCACCCCATGGCCGTGATCGCATTGACCCCCTCTCCCCGGGGGCGGGGGGTATTTCCTGACTTCCCCTCACCCCAACCCTCTCCCTTGGGGAGAGGGGGATTGATTGCTCCCTTCCGTCCCTGGCGGAAGGATTCGATTTTGCCGAGGACTGAACGTGACTGGAAAGACATTGATCGCCCCGGGCATCCTGACCCTGGCCATCCTGGCGGGGGTTGCCTACGTGATCCTGGCGGACCACGCGGCCCCGCCGCCGGCGGCCCGCGGTGCCCAGGGACCGGTGCCGGTGGTGGTGGCCCCCGTGGCCTAGCGCTACTTTGAAACCAGTCTGGAATCCCTCGGCACCGCCCGCGCCAATGAGTCGGTGGAGATCACCGCCCGCATCACCTCGCCGGTGGAGAGCATCGAATTCAGCGACGGTCAGCGGGTGAGCCGCGGCCAGGTACTGGTGCGTCTGGCGGCCGCCGAGGAGATGGCCGAGGCCCGCGAGCGGCAGGTCAGCGTGGAGGAACAGCGTCGGGAGCTGGAGCGCATCCGCGGCCTGGTGGCCGACCGCAACCTGCCCCGGCAGCGCCTGGACGAGCAGCAGTCCCGCCTGAGCGAGGCCCAGGCCCGGCTGGAGGCGGCCCAGGTCCGGGTGGCCGACCGGGTGATCCGTGCCCCCTTTGATGGCGTGGTGGGTTTTCGTCGCGTCAGCCTCGGTGCCCTGGTCACGCCGGGTACCGTCATCACCACCCTGGATGACATCAGCGTCATCAAGCTGGACTTCAGTGTGCCGGAAACCTTCCTCCCCGGTATCGCCGCCGGTCAGCGCATCGAGGCCCGCAGCGCCGCCTACCGGGATCATGCCTTCCAGGGCGAGGTCACCAGCGTGGACACCCGGATCGACCCCGGCACGCGCGCCGCCATGGTGCGCGCCGCCATCCCCAACCCCGACGGCGCCCTGCGCCCCGGCATGTTGCTGACGCTCACCCTGGTCAAGGATGAGACGGAATCTTTGTCCATTCCCGAATCGGCCCTCATGCAGGTGCGGGATCAGCACTACGTCTTCGTGGTCACCGACGAAGGCCGGGTGCGTCGACAGGACGTGCGCGCGGGCCGCCGGGTCCCCGGCTACGTGGAAATCCTGGACGGCCTGGAAGCCGGAACCCGGGTGGTCCAGGAAGGCACGGTCCGCATCCGCCCCGGCAGCGCCGTGGAGGTGGTGCGTGAATATCAGCCCATGGGTGGCCGCTCATGATCCTTTCCGATGTTGCCAACCGCCGGCCGGTCCTGGCCGTGGTGATCAGCCTGTTGCTGGTCACCTTCGGGGTGTTGTCCTTTGATCGTCTGCCCCTGCGGGAATATCCGGATATCAATCCGCCGGTGGTGACGGTGCAGACCGATTATCGGGGCGCCAACGCCGCCATCGTCGAGACCAAGATCACCCAGCTCATCGAGGACCGGGTCAGCGGCATCGAGGGGATCAAGTGGATCTCCTCGGAGAGCATCGACGGCCAGTCCCGCCTCACCATCGAATTCCAGATCAACCGGGACATCGATGCCGCCGCCAACGATGTGCGCGAGGCGGTGGCCCGGGTGCTGCGACAGCTGCCGGACGAGGCGGACCCGCCCCAGGTGTTCAAGGCGGATACCAACGCCGATCCCATCATGTGGCTCAATCTGGCCAGCGAACACATGGACGGCCTGCAACTCACCGATTATGCCGAGCGCTACCTGGTGGACCGCCTGTCCACCGTGGATGGAGTGGCCCTGATCCGGATCGGCGGCGCCAAGCGGTATGCCATGCGCATCTGGCTGGACCGGGAGGCCCTGGCCGCCCGGGGCCTGACGGTGGAGGACGTGGAGTCCGCCCTGCGGCGGGAAAACGTGGAACTCCCCGCCGGACGGGTGGACTCCCTGCAGCGGGAGTTCAACGTGCGCCTGGCCCGCGGCTATCAGAGCGCCGACGATTTTGCCCGCCTGGTGATCCGGCGCGGGGATGACGGCCACCTGGTCCGCCTGGGGGAGGTGGCCCGGGTGGCGGTAGGGCCGGAGAACGATCGTACCGAACTGCGCGGCAATGGCGAGGACATGGTGGGCCTGGGCATCATCCAGCAGTCCACCGCCAACACCCTGGCCGTGTCCCGGGCGGTGCGGGCGGAAGTGGACCTGATCAACCCCACCCTGCCCGAAGGCACCCGCATCGCCATGAGCTATGACACCTCGGTGTTCATCGACGGTGCCATCAAGGAGGTGTTCACCACCCTGTTCATTGCCATGCTGGTGGTGATCCTGGTGATCTACCTGTTCCTGGGCAGCGTGCGGGCCATGCTGGTGCCGGCGGTGACCGTGCCGGTCTCCCTCACGGCGGCCTTCATCGCCCTCTATGCCCTGGGTTTTTCCGTCAACCTGCTCACCCTGCTGGCGCTGGTGCTGGCCATCGGCCTGGTGGTGGACGATGCTATCGTGGTGCTGGAGAACATCCATCGGCGCATCGAGGCCGGCGAGCCGCCCCTGCTGGCGGCCTACCGGGGGGCACGGCAGGTGGGCTTTGCGGTGGTGGCCACCACCCTGGTGCTCATCTCCGTGTTCGTGCCCCTGGCCTTCCTGGAGGGCAATATCGGGCGTCTGTTCACCGAGTTCGCTCTGGCCATGGCGGCGGCGGTGGCCTTTTCCAGCATCGTGGCCCTGACCCTGTCGCCGGTGATGTGTGCCCGTCTGATCCGCAAGGATACCGGCAAGACCGGGCTGAACCATGTCATGGCGGTGACCTTTGATCGTCTGTCGGCCCTCTACGGCAAGGCGCTGCGGGGTTCCCTCAAGGTGCCGGTGGTGACCGGGGTGGTCATGGTGGCCATGCTGGTGGCCATCATCAGTCTGGTGGAGCGCATTCCCAACGAATACGCTCCGCCGGAAGACCGGGGGGCCTTCTTCGTCCTGGTGGACGGCCCGGAAGGGGCGGGCTACGAGCACATGCAGTCCCAGATGCGCCAGGTGGAGGAACGGCTCATGCCCTTGATCGAATCCGGCGAGGCCATCCGGGTGCTGGCCCGCACCCCGCGGGGCTTCGGCGGCGCGGAGGCGGTGAACAACGGTTTCGGCATCGTGGTGCTGGCCCACTGGAATGATCGTGAGCGCTCCGCCTGGGAGATCATGAGCGCCCTGTCCGCCGAACTGGCCCAGATCCCGGACGTGCGCGCCATCACCGTCATGCGTCAGGGGCTGGGCGGGCGCCGGGTGGGCCAGCCGGTCCAGTTTGTCATCGGTGGTCCCAGCTATGATGAACTGGTGGAATGGCGGGATCTGATCATCGAACGGGCTTCGGAAAACCCCAACCTGAGAAACCTGGATTCCGATTTCAAGGAAACCCGGCCCCAGCTGATGGTGACCATCGACAAGGACCGGACGGCGGATCTGGGGGTGTCCTTCGAGAGCATCGGCCGGACCCTGGAAACGGTGCTGGGCTCGCGGCGGGTGACCACCTACATCGACCGGGGCGAGGAGTATGACGTGATCCTGGAGGGGATACCGGATCAGCGCCGGACCCCCGACGACATCCGCAACATCTACGTGCGCTCCACCACCACGGGGGCGCTGATCCCCCTGTCCAACGTGGTGAGTTTCGTGGAGCAGGCGGACGCGGCCACCTTGAGCCGCTACAACCGCATGCGCGCCATCACCATCACCGCGGGTCTGGCCACGGGCTACACCCTGGGGGAGGCCCTGGAGTACCTGGAGCGTATCGCCGCGGAGGAACTGCCGGCGGAGGCACGCATCGACTACAAGGAGGAATCCCTGGAGTTCAAGGAGGCGGGTGGTGCCATCCTGTTCATCTTCGTGCTGGCCCTGGTGGTGGTGTTTTTGGTGCTGGCGGCCCAGTTCGAGAGCTTCGTCCAGCCGGCGGTGATCCTCACCACCGTGCCGCTGGCGGTGGTGGGGGCGCTGGTGGGACTGCTGCTGACCGGCCAGACCCTCAACATCTACAGCCAGATCGGGATCGTCATGCTCATCGGTCTGGCGGCCAAGAACGGCATTCTGATCGTGGAGTTCACCAATCAGTTGCGGGACACCGGACGTGAGTTCCGGGAGGCCCTGGTGGAGGCGGCGCAGATCCGGCTACGGCCGGTGCTGATGACGGCCTTCACCACGGTGATGGGCACCCTGCCGCTGATCCTGGCCAGCGGTCCGGGTGCGGAGAGCCGGTTCGTGATCGGCACCGTGGTGTTTGCCGGCGTGCTGTTCGCCACCCTGTTCACCCTGTTCGTGGTGCCGGTGGCCTATCAGACCCTGGCCCGCAATACCACCTCGCCGGGCGAGACCGGGCGGCGTATCGACGAACTGGACCGGCAACATGGGGAAGCCGGGGTGTAGTTGAGTAGCGGCTTCCAGCCCCTTCTCCCCACCGTGGGAGAAGGGCTGGTTTATGATGGATTTCGCACAAGGAAAGAGGCGGTCGGGATGGCCTTGAAAGTGCTCGCAAGACAACTTCGCAAGAAACCTACACATGCCGAGTGGACTCTCTGGCGCCACCTGCGGCGCCGACGCACGGCAGGCGCAAAATTCCGTCGCCAGCAAGTGGTTGGTCCTTACATCGTGGACTTCATCTGTTTTGAAGCGCGTCTGATTGTGGAAGCAGATGGTGGACAGCACATGGAACAAGCGGCGGAAGACCAGATAAGGACACATTATCTGAATCGGCAGGGCTACCATGTACTTCGTTTCTGGAATCACGAAGTGCTAAATGAAACCGAAACAGTGCTGGGGTGCATATGGAATGCGGTCAACAGCAGACTCCCTTCTCCTCCGGGGCAGGGCCTTGTTTTTACCCCCTTCTCCCCTCGTGGGAGAAGGGCTGGGGATGAGGGGGAGGGCAGCAGGGACGAGATGGGCATTACTCGCCTTGCTTGCTGCTCCCCTGAAACCGCAATGCCGCCGAGTTGATGCAGTAGCGCAGCCCGGTCGGCGGTGGGCCGTCTTCGAATACATGCCCCAGGTGGGCATCACAACCGGCGCAGCGCACCTCCACCCGGGTCATGAACAGGCTGCGATCCACATGCCGTTCCAGGGCCGACTCACTCACCGGCTGCCAGTAGCTGGGCCAGCCGCTACCCGAGTCGTACTTGTGATCACTGTTGAACAGCGGGGCATCACAGCAGATGCAGTGATATACCCCCGCGGCCTTGTGATCATGGAAACAGCCGGTGAAGGCCCGTTCCGTGCCCGCCTCCCGGGTGACGCGATACTGCTCCGGCGTCAGTTCGGCACGCCACCGGGCCTCGGACTTGCTCACCTTTTCGTTCATACTGAAGGAACCTCGTTGTTTTTGCCCCCGCCAGGGATCGGTTATGATCCTATCGCCACGCTTCCCTTCCCCCGTAACCAGACCGGAAGGGAAGGCGCGGTGAGTGTTAATCACATTACATTGAGACAATGCCGGATGGGAAACGACTCCCTGCAGAGGTGTCTGCCATGACATGCCAAGACTGCCAGGTCATTGAGCGCCGCACCCCGGGACCGGGGCGGCTTTATCTGGCGCCGTTCCTGTCTCATACCCTCAAGGCACTCCACAAGCACCTGCAGGTCCGGGGCTATCCGGTTCACAACGGCATCGAAGGGGTGCTGGAGATCCGGCTGGACGAGGGGGATCTGCTGCCCCTTTCCCACGTGCTGCGGGATCACTTGAGCGAGGCGGAGATGGTGGACTGTCAGGCTGTGCTGCTGCCCGATGATCAATCCTTCAGTATTGCCCACCTGCCCCGTACAAAGAGCCTGCACGCCCTGCTGGCACGGGCCGGCAGCGACTGGTTGATGGATATCATCGAGACGGAAAGCCTGATATTCCATTTTCAGCCCATCGTCCATACCCAGCGCCCGGATCAGGTTTTTGCCTACGAATCCCTCATGCGGGGCCAGAGCCCCGGCGAAAGCGCGCTGATCTACCCAGACCGGTTACTGGAGCAGGCCCGTGCCGCCCACCTGCTGTTCCAACTTGACCGGGTAGCCCGCATCAATGCCATCCGCCAGGCGACGGAGCACGACATCCGTTGCAATATCTTCATCAACTTCAATCCCACCACCATTTACGATCCGGCCTACTGCCTTCGCACCACGCTGGCCGAGGCCCAACGGCTGGGTGCCGATCCGGGGCGTTTTGTGTTTGAGGTGGTGGAAACCGAGGCCGTGTCCGATACCGCCAACTTGCGACGCATTGTGGACTTCTATCGTGAGGCCGGCTTTCGGGTGGCGCTGGATGATCTGGGCGCCGGTTACTCCTCCCTTAACCTGTTGACGGAACTGCGGCCGGATTTCGTCAAGTTCGATCGTGCTATGGTGAACGGGGTTGATCAGGACCCCTTCCGCCAGAAAGTGCTGACCAAGCTGATCGAAATGGCCGGCGAACTGGACATCGCCACCATCGCCGAGGGCGTGGAAACCCGTGCCGAATGGGACTGGCTGCGTGGCCGGCGGGTGGACTATGTACAGGGCTATCTGTTTGCCCGTCCGGCGACACCGCCGCCGGCCCCCGAGGTGCCCGAAGACCCGAGATGACGACGAGGGAGACCCCCGCTTGACCGACCCCATCAGCTCCGCCTACCGCCTCCTGGAGGCCTCCCAGGTACATTATCAGGGCCGGGTGGTCGGGACCATCGCCAGCCTCGATGCCCATGCCCCCGCCGAGAATTACGCCGACTGTTTCGTCCGCGACTTCGTGCCCTCCGGCCTGGTGTTCCTGCTGGACGGTCGCCACGACATTGTCCGCGACTTTCTGGCCCTGGTGCTCAAGCTGCGGGATCAGCAGGAAGAGGTGGAGGGTCACCGGGCGGTGGCCAAGGTGATGCCCGCCAGTTTCCGGGTGCTGTGCAACGAGGTCGGGGAGGAGGAGATCCACACCGATTTCGGTGACCGGGCCATCGGCCGGGTGGCGCCGGTGGATTCCATGATGTGGTGGCTGATCCTGCTGGTGGCCTATGAGCGGGTCAGCGGAGATACCGCCTTCACCCGTTCCCCGGAGTGCCGCCGGGGCGTGCGCATGATCCTCAACATCTGCCTGCAGGATCGCTTCGAGATCTTCCCGACCCTGCTGGTGCCCGACGGCTCGTTCATGATCGACCGGCGCATGGGGGTCTACGGCCACCCCCTGGAAATCCAGTCCCTGTTCTTCGGCGCCCTGCGGGCGGCCCTGGAGCTGCTGGACCCGGAAGACGCGGAAAGCCAGGCCATCCATCAGCAGTCGTGCAAGCGTCTGGACCAGCTCACCGAGTACGTGCGCCACTATTACTGGCTGGACGAGGATCGACTCAACCGGATCCATCGCTACCGGACCGAGATCTTCGGCCATGATTCGGAAAATGCCCTGAACATCCATCCGGAGAGCATCCCCGACTGGGTCAGCGACTGGCTGCCCCCGCAGACCGGCTATCTGGTGGGCAACCTGGGACCGGGACGGATGGATTTTCGCTTCTTCTCCCTGGGCAACCTGCTGGCGGTGCTGTTCGGTCTGGCGGACCCGGAGCAGGGGCGGCGCATCATGGCCCTGTTCGACCAGCGCTGGAGCGATCTGGCGGGGATGATGCCGGTGAAGATCTGTTTCCCCGCCATGGAAGGGGATGAATGGCGGCTGATGACCGGTTCCGATCCCAAGAACATCCCCTGGTCCTATCACAACGGCGGCAACTGGCCGGCCCTGCTGTGGGCCTTCGTCGCCGCCGCTCTCCACGCCGGGCGGGAAGACCTGGCCCGCCGTGCCCATGACACCGCCGCCCCCCGTCTCTACGCCAACGGCTGGCCCGAATACTACGACGGGCGCAACGGCCGTCTCATCGGCCGCCGCTCCAACTTCAATCAGACCTGGTCGGCCACCGCGCTGATCCTGTCACACAAGTTCATCGAGGACCCGTCCACCCTGGACGTCTTGAGCCTCAAGGGATACGAGAAACGATGAAGAAAACCCAGAGTAAGGCCCGTCAGGGCGAGGGCCTGTATATCGTCCTGATCAGCATCCACGGCCTGGTCCGTGGGGATGACCTGGAACTGGGGCGCGATGCCGACACCGGCGGACAGATCAAGTACGTGGTGGAACTGGCCCGTGCCCTGGGCGCCCACCCCGAAGTGGGGCGCGTCGACCTGCTCACCCGCCGGGTGGTGGACAACCGGGTGTCCGACGACTATGCCCAGCCGGAAGAAGACCTGGGCAACGGGGTGCGGATCATCCGCCTGGACTGCGGCCCACGCCGTTATTTGCGCAAGGAAAAGCTCTGGCCCTATCTGGACTGCTTTGCCGACAACGCCATCAAGCACATCCGTCAGGTGGGCCTGATGCCGGACGTGGTGCACGGCCACTATGCCGATGCCGGGCACGTGGCGGTGCGGGTGGCCAACCTGATGGGCGTACCGCTGGTGCAGACCGGTCATTCCCTGGGTCGGGTCAAGCGGGAACGCCTGCTGGAGAAGGGCGCCACGGCGGACGAGATCGAGCGCCGCTACCATATCGGTCGCCGCATCGAGGCCGAGGAGGAGGTTCTGGGCAACGCCTACATGGTCATTGCCAGCACCCGGCAGGAGGTGGAGGAACAATATGCCCTCTACGACCATTACCGCCCGGAACGGATGGTGGTGATCCCGCCGGGCACGGACCTGAGCCGATTCTATCCTCCCAAGGCCCGCGCCCCCCGTCCGCCCATCTACCAGACCCTCAAGCGCTTTCTCAAGGACCCGGACAAGCCCATGGTCATGGCCCTGTCCCGCCCCGATGAGCGCAAGAACATTCCCACCCTGGTCAAGGCCTATGCCGAGCACCCGGAACTGCGCAAGTCTGCCAATCTGATCATCATCGCCGGCAACCGGGACAGCATCCGCGAGATGGACAAGGGGGCAAGAGACGTCCTCACCGACGTGATGATGCTCATTGATGACCATGACCTCTACGGTTCCGTGGCTTTCCCCAAACATCACAGTGCCGACGATGTACCCGATCTCTACCGTCTGGTGACCTGCACCCGTGGCGTCTTTGTCAATCCGGCCCTGACCGAGCCCTTTGGCCTGACCCTGATCGAGGCTTGCGCCAGCGGCGCTCCCATCGTGGCCACGGAAGACGGCGGTCCCCGGGACATCCTGGCCCATTGCAACAGCGGCGAGCTGGTACACCCCCTTGACAGCAGGGCCATGGCGGATGCCATCCACGGCATCATCAGTGACCCGGCGCGTTGGAAGCGTCTCTCCGACAGCGGCCTCAAGGGAGTTCGCAAGCACTACGCCTGGGAAGGCCATGCGGACAACTACGTCAAGCGACTCAAGGGGCTGCGGCGGGAGGCCAGTCGTCATCGTCGCGGGCAGCAGCGTCTTTCCGGCAAACTGTCCCAGGCGGATCGGGCACTGATTTCCGACATCGACAACACCCTGCTGGGCGACCGGGCTGCACTGCGGGTCATGCTGCAGCGACTCAAGGAGCAGGGCAGGGGGGTGGCCTTCGGCATTGCCACCGGTCGTCGCCTGGACTCGGCCATCCAGATCCTCAAAGAATGGGGTATCCCCACGCCGGATGTGATGATCACCTCCGTGGGTGCCGAGATCCATTACGGCCCGGAAATGACCGAGGATCAGGGTTGGTCCCGGCATATCGACCATCGCTGGAATCCGGAGGCCCTGCGCCGTCTGTTGCTGGACCTGCCGGGCATCACCCCGCAGCCGGCGGAGGATCAACGTCGTCACAAGCTCAGTTTCTTCGTTGATCCGGCCAAGGCCCCCGGCATGAAGGACATCGAGCGGCTACTGCATCAGGAAGATCTGCACGCCAACATCATCTATTCCCATGACCGTTTCCTGGACCTTTTGCCGGTACGGGCCTCCAAGGGCTTTGCGGTGCGCTACTTCGCCGACAAATGGGGCATCCCCCTGGACCACACCCTGGTGGCGGGGGATTCGGGCAATGACGAGGACATGCTGCGGGGCAGTACCCTGGGCGTGGTGGTCGGCAATCACCAGCCCGAACTGGAACATCTCTACGGCTTCAAGCGGGTGTTCTTCGCCGATGCCACCCATGCGGGCGGCATCGCGGAGGCCTTCGATCACTACGACTTCTTCGGCCGCTGCGGGGTGCCCGGGGATGACGATGAGGAGTGACCGGCTGCCATGACCCCACCGGATGCCCCGACACCCTCCGTCACCACCCTGAACCTGATCACCGGCTTTCTGGGTGCCGGCAAGACCACCACGGTGCTGCACCTGCTGGGCCGGCGTCCTGCCCACGAGCGCTGGGCGGTGCTGGTGAACGAGTTCGGGGAAGTGGGCATCGATGGCGCGCTGGTCTCGTCGGCGGGTGGCGACAGCGTGGCGGTACGGGAGGTATCCGGTGGCTGCGTCTGCTGTACCGGCGCCATGAGCCTGCGGGTGGCCCTCACCCGTCTGCTGCGGCAGATCCGGCCTGACCGGCTGTTGCTGGAACCCACGGGCCTTGGGCATCCCGCCGGCATCATCGACACCCTGCGGGACCCCTGGCTGGCCCGGGCGGTCACCCTGGGCAACAGCCTCTGCGTGGTCGATCCCGGCGGTTTTTCCGCGGATCGTCTGTCCCGTTCAGCCATCTACCGGGACCAGATCAGCCTGGCGGACGTGGTGATCATCAACAAGACGGACGTCGCCACCCCGCAACAGATCCAGGCCGTGGAGGATTACCTCAAGGGCCTGTACCCACCCAAGCGGGCCATCATTCATGCCCGGCGGGGCGAGGTGGACGCGGCAGTGCTGGATTTGCCGGTTGTGGGGGTGTCCGGGCCGGTCCTGCGTCTGCTGGGCCGTGCCGTCCAGGCCCCGCAAGCAGACACCGCCCGGGGCTGGCACTTCGACCACGCACAGCGCTTCGACCTGTCGCGGGTGCAGGCACTGTTCGCGGCCCCGCCCTGGCGGGATCTGATCCGGGCCAAGGGGGTATTGCGCACCGGCCGGGAATGGCAGCGTTTCGACTGGGCGGAAGGACGTTTCAGCGCCGAGCCGGTGACCTGGCGCCGTGACAGTCGGGTGGAGTGCATCGCGCCGACAGCCGCCATGGACTGGGCTGCCATCGAGGCCGGATTCCGGGGGGCGATCAGCGCCGCTTCCCCCCACCCCGGCACGGGGGAGACTCGGCCACCCGACCTTCCCGGGCCGTCCACTCCTCCGGCGTCAGGGTATGCAGCGCCAGGGCGTGGATGCCCCCGGACAACTCCCGCGCCAGCAGACCATGGACCTGACGATGCCTTGCCAGCAGGCGCAGGCCCTCGAACCGGGGTGAGGCGACGATGATCCTGAAATGGGATTCGGAACCCGGCGGCACGTTGTGCTTGTCGCTCTCGTTCACCACTTCCAGATGAACCGGGTCCAGCCCCTCGAGCAATGTCTGCTCGATGCTTGCCTGCATGCTCATGGTCATATCCTGGTGCAATGGTCGGGTATGGGGCTATGATCATCAAGGGGCGTCCGTTTGGCAAGCTTGGACGCTCCCCATCTCAAAACGCTATAGTGCACCATGGAAGTCAGGCACACGCCCAACCCGGTTGTTCGCGCAAAATGATGAAAGAAACCGCCCCCGCCGCCATTCATCTCAAGGACTACGCCCCCCCCCGGTGGCGCATCCTTTCGGTGGACCTGTGCTTCGTGCTGGATCCGGAGGATACCCGGGTCAGATCCCGCCTGACCCTGGCGCGCAACGGCCACGGGGAGGCTCCCCTGTCACTCAACGGCCAGGATCTGGTGCTCCACCACATCCGCCTGGATGACCGTCCCCTGCAGCCGGGTGACTATCACCTGGAGGGCGAGACCCTGACCCTGCACGATCTGCCCGAGCGCTGTGAACTCAGCCTGGAGACGGGCATTGCCCCGGCGGCCAACACGGCGCTGGAGGGGCTGTATGTCTCCGGCGGCAACTTCTGCACCCAGTGCGAGGCGGAAGGGTTCCGTCGCATCACCTGGTTCCTGGACCGGCCCGACGTGATGGCCGTCTACACGGTGCGCATCGAGGCCGACAAGGCCCGCTATCCCGTGTTGCTCTCCAACGGCAATCTCACCGACAGCGGCGACCTGCCCGAGGGGCGTCATTTCGCCGTCTGGCACGATCCCTTCCCCAAGCCCAGCTATCTGTTTGCCCTGGTGGCGGGGGACCTGGTCTGCCGGCGGGACGGCTTCACCACCCGAACCGGACGGGAGGTGGACCTGCGCATCTACGTGCAGCGTCACAACCTGGACAAATGCGATCACGCCATGCGCTCCCTGCAGGCATCCATGCGCTGGGACGAGGACACCTTCGGCCGGGAATACGATCTGGACATCTACATGATCGTGGCGGTGGACGACTTCAACATGGGGGCCATGGAGAACAAGGGGCTCAACGTCTTCAATTCCAAGTACGTGCTGGCCCGTCCGGATACCGCCACCGACGACGACTTCGTGGCCATCGAGAGCGTCATCGCCCACGAATATTTCCACAACTGGTCCGGCAACCGGGTCACCTGCCGCGACTGGTTCCAGCTCTCCCTCAAGGAAGGCCTCACCGTCTTTCGCGACCAGGAATTCACCGCTGACCAAAGCCTGCGGGCGGTCAAGCGGATCCAGGATGTCCAGCGCCTGCGCACCCTGCAGTTCCCCGAGGACGCCGGTCCCATGGCCCACCCGGTGCGGCCCCAGTCCTACATCGAGATCAACAACTTCTACACCATGACCGTGTATGAAAAGGGCGCCGAGGTGGTGCGCATGATCCAGACCCTGCTGGGTCGTGAAGGATTCCGCCGCGGGCTGGACCTCTATTTCGACCGTCACGATGGTCAGGCGGTGACCACAGACGATTTCGTCAAGGCCATGGAGGATGCCAATGCCCGGGATCTTTCCCGGTTCCGCCGCTGGTATGACCAGGCCGGAACGCCGTTGCTGGAGGCGACCGGGGAGCATGACCCGCGGACCGCCACCTACCGACTCACGGTGCGCCAGTCCTGCCTTCCCACCAAGGGCCAGCCGGAGAAGCTGCCCCTGCACATTCCCCTGGTCATGGCCCTGCTGGATGCCCGGGGGCAGGAGATCCCCCTGCGCCTGGAGGGGGAGGACAGTGCCGTTGCCGGTGAGCGCACCCTGGAGTTGACCGCGCCCACCCATGTCTTCGTGTTCCAGGACGTGCCGGAGTTGCCGGTCCCCTCGCTGTTGCGGGGATTCTCGGCGCCGGTGAATCTGCGCTTCCCCTACACCGATGCGCAGCTGGCCTTCCTCATGGCCCATGACACGGACGACTTCAACCGTTGGGAGGCGGGCCAGCAGTTTGCCCTGAAGGTACTGCAGGGACTGATCGAGGCCGTCCAGGCGGGGCAACCCCTGACGCTGGATGCCCGTTTTGAGCAGGCTTTCGGACAGGTGTTGGCCAACGGGGCGCTGGACGCCGCCCTGGTGGCCGAGGCCCTGACCCTGCCGGGAGAAGGCTATCTGGCGGAGCAGATGGCGGTGGTGGACGTGGATGCGATCCATCAGGCCCGACAGTTCCTGCGCCAGGCCCTGGGCGCCGCCCTGGGGGATCGGTTCCGTGCCGTCTACGAGGCCACGGCGGGGGCGCAAGGCATGGACGCGACGGCCATGGGACGCCGTCGCCTGCGCAACCTGTGCCTAGCCTATCTGTGTGCCTCCGGCGAGGCCGATGCGGTGGCCCTGGCCCGGACCCATTATGAATCCGCCGACAACATGACCGATGCCATGGGCGCCCTGCGGGCGTTGCTGGACTGCCCCGGGGAGGCCCGTGACCAGGCCCTGGCCCATTTCGAGGCCCGCTGGCGCGACGATCCCCTGGTGTTGGACAAGTGGTTCGGCCTGCAGGCGATGGACGCGGCCCCGGGCGCGCTGGATCGGGTGCGGGGACTGATGTCCCACCCCGGTTTCAGCATCCGCAATCCCAACCGGGTGAGGGCGGTGCTGGGTACCTTTGCCATGGCCAACCCGGTGCATTTCCACGCCCTGGATGGCTCCGGTCACGGGCTGATCACCGACAGCGTCCTGGAACTGGACGCCCTCAACCCGCAGATCGCGGCCCGATTGGTGAGCAGTCTGAGTCGCTGGCGGCGTTTTGACGAGGTGCGTCAAGGCTCGATGCGGTGCTGTCTGGAGCGGATCGTGGCCCATCCCGGACTGTCCCGGGACGTGTACGAGGTGGCCTCGCGGAGTCTGGATTGAACATGCCGTTATTCGGTACTTCTATCGGGGATATTGCGAGAATCAATTTCAATAATCATTCTCATTTGTCTATTCTCTCAATCAAGGACACATCAGATTCGGGAGACGCCGCCATGATCAAGACCGCCAGCTTCGCCGTTGTACACTTCACCGTCGCTTTTGCCGTGGTCTACGCCCTGACCGGCAGTCTCGTCATCGGTGGACTCGTCGCCTTGATCGAGCCCATGATCAACACCGTGGCCTACCACTTCCATGAAAAGGTCTGGGATCGTATCCGTGCCCGTCGCGCCGCCCGTGACCAGGCTGCTGGTGTCGCCCGGGTGCCTGTCTGAGGCGTCGGATGGACAAAAACCCCCTGGAGATTCTTCGCAACACCTTCGGCTACGACCGCTTTCGTTCCCCCCAGGACGAGGTCATCCGGACCCTGTTGCAGGGCATGGACGCCCTGGTGCTGATGCCCACCGGCGGCGGCAAGTCCCTCTGCTACCAGATCCCGGCCATGGCACTGCCCGGCACCGGCGTCGTGGTCTCCCCCCTCATCGCCCTCATGCAGGACCAGGTGGCTGCCCTGCGGCAGGCCGGGGTGCGCGCCGCCTATCTCAATTCCACTCTCACATCGGATGAAACGAGGGCAGTGGAAACCCAGTTGCTGGATGGGCGGCTGGATCTGCTGTACGTTGCTCCTGAGCGTCTTCTGACCGAACGTACCCTGAACCTTCTTGACCGGGTCTGCGTCAATCTCTTTGCCATCGACGAGGCCCATTGCGTCTCCCAGTGGGGCCATGACTTTCGCCCCGAATACATCAAGCTTTCCCTGCTGGCCGAGCGCTGGCCCCGGGTGCCTCGCATCGCCCTCACCGCCACCGCCGATGCCCGTACCCGCGAGGAGATCCGTGGCCGCCTGTGTCTGGATCAGGCACGAGTGTTCATCAGTGGCTTCGATCGCCCCAACATTCGCTATCGCATCAACCAGTCCGCCGGCAATGCCCGGCGGGAGTTGCTGCGCTTCATCCGCGACACCCATCCGGACGAGGCGGGCATTGTCTATTGCCTGTCCCGTAAACGGGTGGAGGAGGTGGCCGAGTGGCTCACCGGACAGGGACTCACCGCCTTGCCCTACCATGCCGGTCTGCCCGCGGAGATGCGTGAAGCCCATCAGCGGCGCTTTCTCAACGAGGAAGGCATCATCATCGTCGCCACCATCGCCTTCGGCATGGGCATCGATAAGCCCAATGTCCGTTTCGTGGCCCACCTGAACCTGCCCAAAAGCATCGAGGCCTACTATCAGGAGACCGGCCGTGCCGGGCGAGACGGGCTGGCGGCGGATGCCTGGATGAGCTACGGCCTGCAGGACGTGATCACCCTGCGGCAGATGGTGGACGCCTCCGACGCTGATGAGTCCCACAAGCGTGTCGAGCGTCACAAGCTGGACGCCATGCTCGGGCTGTGCGAGACCGTCACCTGTCGTCGCCAGACCCTGTTGCCTTATTTCGGGGAACCACTCACCGAACCCTGCGGCAACTGCGATAACTGCCTTGAGCCGCCGCAAACCTGGGACGCGACGGTGCCGGCCCAGATGGCCCTGTCCTGCGTTCATCGCACCGGGCAGCGTTTCGGCGTGAATTATCTGGTGGACGTGCTCAGGGGCAAGGAGGACGAGCGCATCCGGGGGTTCGGCCATGACCGGCTCAGTGTTTTCGGCATCGGTCGTGATCTGACCGTGAACGAGTGGCGGGGGATTTTTCGCCAGCTCATTGCCCGCGGCCTGCTCACGGTGGATCTGGAAGGGCACGGAGGACTGCACCTGAATCCGTCCTGCCGCCCCGTGCTGCGGGGGGAGGTTCCCCTGATGCTGCGCAAGGAGACCGTCCCCGCCCGGATCAACCGGGAGCCACGCCGCTCAAGGGCGCTGCAACTGGACAGCCCCGAGGATCAGCGCCTGTTCGAGGCATTGCGCGGTTGTCGTCGCCGGCTGGCGGATGAGCAGGGCGTGCCACCCTACATGGTATTCAATGACGCCACCCTGCAGGAAATGGCCCAGGTGCGCCCCCACAGCCTGGCGGCCATGGCGGGCATCTCCGGGGTGGGAGAGAAAAAGCTGGAGTCCTACGGGCTGGAGTTCCTGGAAGTGATCCGGGAAGCGGAAGCGTAGCGGGCCGGTCTCGGGGCGGCCTCAGCGGGCGTTGAATACCACGATGGTCTTGCCGTGGGCCGTGATCAGGCCCTTCTCCTCCAGTTCCTTGAGTACCCGGCCGGCCATTTCCCGGGAGCAGCCCACGATCTTGGCCAGTTCCTGCCGGGTGATGCGGATCTGCATCCCTTCGGGGTGGGTCATGGCATCGGGCTGCTGGGCCAGTTCCATTAGGGTGCGGGCGATGCGTCCGGTGACATCCAGAAAGGCCAGATCGATCACCTTGCGGCTGGTTTCCCGCAACCGGGCCGCCAACTGGGTGGCCAGCAGAAACATGATCTGCGGGTCCTGCATGGCTAGGTCAAGGAATTTGGGGTAGTGGATCTCGGCGGTTTCGGTGGGGGCGCGGGTCACCACGCCGGCACTGCGGGCCTGGGAGGCAAAGATGCCCATTTCACCGAAAAACTGACCGGGATTGAGATAGGCCAGCACGATTTCATGGCCGTGCTCATCCTCTATGGTCACGCTGACCGAACCCTGGATGATATAGTACAGCGTCTCCGGTCGATCCCCGGCGTGAATGACGGTGGAGCGTGCGGGGTATTGCCGCCGATGGCAATGAGACAGCAGTTTTTCCAGCGCCGGGTCAGGCATCTGCTTTTGCCTTGGCAACATGCTCATTGTCCACCTCGTAGAGAAGGACCGGTGGGGTGCCGTCGTGGGGTGACGGATTGTAGTGTCGGGGATCATGATTATTGTTTTTACCCCGCCACAGTTTATGGTAAAGCCCCCACCTTGTCGAATCAGGGGGCGTCAGCCTTGTGCCAAGGGAAATCATGCAGATGAAATCAAGAGTGAAATGGGTGGATCACATGACCTTCGTGGCCGAATCCGGCAGTGGTCATGCCGTGGTCATGGACGGACCGCCGGAATTCGGTGGACGGGATCTGGGGCCGCGTCCCATGGAAATGCTGCTGATGGGCATGGGCGGGTGTTCCGCCTTCGATGTGGTGCAGATCCTGCAGAAGTCCCGCCAGGCCATCACGGACTGCGAAGTGATGCTGGAGGCCGAGCGGGCCGAGGAACACCCCAAGGTGTTCACCCGCATCCATGCCCATTACATCGTCACCGGTCGCAATCTCGCCGAAAAGCAGGTGGCCCGTGCGGTTGAATTGTCCGCGGAAAAGTACTGCTCCGCCTCGATCATGCTGGGCAGGACCGCCGAGATCACCCATGATTTCGAGATTCGGGAGCCGGAGTGATCCGTCTACCGGGCGGGAAGGGCGCGGTGATAAACTGATTCCGAGCCGCCGATGCGGCGGCCCGTGATGTTTTCTTGAATTGTGACGCAGTTCTCATTTATGCTCCTTCACCAAGGGGCATTCATTGACTGAATCGGTTGTACCCCAGTCTGATTCAGAGCCAGTCCCCGCGACTGCCGGATTGCCCAGCGGACCTGGGTCCGTGAAAAGGAGGAGCACGTGAACGAGCATCGCCTGTCAGGCTGTATCGGTCTTCTCGTCGTTTCGTTGCTGATCCTGGTGCTTAGCGGTTGCGCCACCAGGCATCCCCCTCTGGAAGCCGTGGAGTTCAGCGGCAGTCCCGACTACATCATCGGACCGGGCGACAACGTCAACATCTTCGTCTGGCGCCAGCCCGAGTTGTCCATGTCGGTGCCGGTCCGCCCCGACGGCAAGATCACCACCCCCCTCATCGAAGATGTCCCCGCCGCCAACAAGACCCCGACCCAGCTGGCCCGGGACATGGAAGATGTGCTCTCCGTCTATGTGCGCGACCCGGTGGTCACCGTGATCGTCACCGGTTTCCGCGGTCCCTTTGACCAGCAGATCCGGGTGGTGGGGCAGGCGGCCAACCCCCAGGCCATTCCCTATAACGAAAACATGACCCTGCTGGATGTCATGATCGCCGTGGGCGGCGTGACGGAGTTTGCCGCCGGCAACCGGGCCTCCATCGTGCGCAACATCAACGGCGAGGCACGGCAGTTCGGGGTTCGCATTAATGATCTGATCAACAGGGGGGACATCGGAGCCAACGTGGCCGTACTGCCCGGCGACATCCTCATCATTCCCGAGTCCTGGTTCTAAGCGGATTCCCCCCGCACGTCGGTAATATGGACGCCGGTTCGGCGTCCTGCGGTATTCGAAGGCGAGGAGACCGCCATGTAGGAAATCATCTCTCAGATATTGGGCTACTTGCGCGACATCTGGCGCTATCGCTGGGTGGTCCTGGTGGTCGCCTGGGCGGTGAGCATGGCCGGCTGGCTCTATGTCTCCCAGCTGCCGGACCAGTACCGCGCTTCCGCTCAGGTACACGTGGACACGGAATCCATGCTCCGTCCCCTGCTCCGGGGCCTGGCGGTGGACACCAACGTCTCCCAGCGGGTGGCCTTCATGACCCGCACCATGCTCACCGGCCCCAACCTGGAAGAGGTGGCCCGGGCCACGGATCTGCACCTTCAGGCCCACACCGATGCGGACATGCAGCGGATCGTCGGTCAGTTGCGCAGTGGCATCAGCATCTCCGCCGGGCGTCAGGATAACGTCTACACCATCGCCTACACCCACGGCAATCCACGCCATGCCTATGACGTGGTCCAGGCCCTGCTGAACCGTTTCGTGGAAGGTGCGCTGGGGGATACCCGGACGGATACCGACGTGGCACGGCGCTTCCTGGATCAGCAGATCCGTGAGCTTGAGCAGCGCCTGGTTTCCGCGGAACGGCGTCTGGCGGACTTTCGTCGTGACAACGTCGGCCTGCTGCCAGGGGACCGGGGAAACTACTACTCCCGCCTCCAGCAGGCCCAAAGCCTGCTTGAAGAAACCCAGCTGCGGTTGAGAGAGGCGGAAAATCGCCGCGAGGAAATCCGGCGACAATTGATCGGTGAAGAACCCACGTTCGGCATCATGGGTGGTACCCGGACCACCCAGGCGACGGCGGCCATCGATGCCCGTATTCAGAACCTTCAGGCCCGCCTGGACGAACTGTTGCTGACCTTCACGGAACGGCATCCGGACATCCAGAGCATCCGCCGCACCATAGAAGATCTGCAGGTTCAGAGGGAGGAAGAGGTCCGTCTGGCCCGCCAGAGCGGTCCCAGCATGGAGCAGCTGGATACCAACCCGGTGTATCAGCAGATGCGCATGACCCTGTCCAACGCGGACGTGGAAATCGCCAGCCTGCGGGTCCGCTTGCAGCAGCACCAGAGTCAGGTGGCGGAACTGCAGCGTCTGGTGGACATCATCCCCGACATTGAGGCGGAGATGTCGCGCCTGGACCGGGACTACAACGTCAACCGTGAACAGTATGAACAGCTCCTGCGTCGCCGGGAGTCGGCCGCCCTGAGCCGTAGCGTCGAGGAGCGTGGCGAGCAGGTCCAGTTCCGGGTCATCGAGCCGGCTCGGGTCCCCTCGTCCCCATCCGCCCCCAATCGCCCCGCCATGTTCTCCATGGCCCTGCTGGCGGGCCTGGGCATCGGCGGCGGACTGGCCTTCCTGATCGGTCAGCTGCGGCCGGTCTTCGACAATCGTCGGTCCCTCAATAAGGTCACCGGCTTCCCGGTGCTGGGCACGGTGAGCCTGCTCACCAGTTCGAAGCGACGCCTGCGGGAACGGATCGAACTGATATCCTTCGCCGGCGTGGGAGGGCTGTTGCTGGTGGCGTACTTTGCCGTGGTGGCTGCCGGCGGCATTCACCTGTCCATCGTTGAGAGGCTGCTGGGATGAGCGACAAACAGACCGATCTGAGCCTCATCGAGAAGGCGGTGCGCCGGCTGGAAGCCGGACCTGAGACCCGTGACCCGCCTCGCGCCGAACCCGAAGCGAGGACACCAGCCGTAACCAGCGCGGCCAGCCGCAAGACGACGGATGATCAACGGGAAGCCCTGCCTGTTTCGGCCCCCATGCCGCCCTTCGACACCCTGCCCGATATTCCGCCGCCACCGCCGGACGTGGACCCGGCCTCGGATCGGTACGTGGAACTGAATCTGGGCCATCTGCGGGAACAGGGTTTCATCACCGCCAATTCCGAGCGCAACCAGGTGTCGGAAGAATTTCGCATGATCAAGCGCCCGTTGCTGGCCAATGCCTTCGGCCGCGGCGCCGAACTGGTGGAGCAGGGCAACCTCATTATGGTAACCAGCGCCAAATCGGGGGAAGGCAAGACCTTCACCGCCATCAACCTGGCCATGAGCATCGCCATGGAAATGGACAAGACGGTGCTGCTGGTGGATGCCGATGTCGGTCGTGCCCGCGTCCATCAGGTCCTCGGCACGCCCCAGGGGCCCGGGTTGATCGACCTGCTGCTGGACAAGGATCTGGACGTGGGGGATGTGATCATCAAGACCAATGTCCCCAAGCTGCGGGTCATCCCCATGGGGCGCTACCACCCCCATTCCAACGAACTGCTGGCCAGTGAAGACATGCTTCGGCTCACCCGGGAACTGGCGGAGCGCTACCCGGATCGGGTGGTGATCTTCGATTCCCCGCCCTTGCTGCTGACCAGCGAGTCGGTGGTGGTGGCCGGTCTGGTGGGGCAGATCGTGTTCGTGGTCGAGTCCAGCCGCACCCTGCAAGGTACGGTGAAGGATGCCCTCGCCATGCTGGATACCTCCAAGCCCATCGGGCTGGTCCTGAACAAGGTCCGCCGCAGTCTGGGCAACTACGGGTACGGCTATGGGTATGGCTACGGCTACCACGGCAAGGCCGGCACCGCCAAGGAAACCCCGGCATGAGAATCCAGCCTCTCGGCACCCTGTTAGGCTCCCTGGTGCTGGTGCATGTCGGCGCCGCTGCCCAGGCCGGTAGCTGGGACTTCACGCCCCGTGTCTCTGTGTCCCAGACCTATACGGACAACGTGAACCTGGCCCCCCGGAGCGAGGACAAGGAAAGTGATTCGGTCTCCCAGCTCAATACCGGCTTTTCACTACAACGATCCGGTGGGCGCACCGATCTTTCCCTGGGCTACAACCTGCAGAGTCTGGCCTATTGGGAGGACGACGGTCGCAACACCGTTTACCACCAGTTTTCGGGTAACAGCACCACCACTTTGATTCGTGAAACCCTTTTCCTTGATGCATCGGCCAGTTACGGACAGCAGTTGAGGGATGCAAGGGACGGTTTTGCCGGTGACAACATCTCCACCACTGATCGTTCCGATGTGGCCCGCTATTCCGTGTCCCCCTACTGGCGTCAGGGCTTCGGCAGTTTTGCCACGGGGGAACTGCGTTACGCCTGGGACAAGGTGGACTACCAGTCCGGCGGCATCACCAGCAACAACAGCGAGAACCAGCGGATTCAGGCCACCCTGGACAGCGGTCCCCGTTTCACCACGGTGGGCTGGGCGCTGTCCTATTCCTGGGATAAGTCCGCCTACGACGACGGCACCGATGTGACCCTGGAATCCCTGGAGGCCCTGGTTCGTCTGAACATCAGCCCCCAGTTCAGCGTCTATGCGGCGGGTGGGGATGAGCGCAACCGGTACAATCGGGCCGCCGAAGCGGCGGACCCGGACGACACCTTCTGGCGCGCCGGATTTACCTGGTTGCCCGGCCCTCGCACCAGCCTGGATGCCTTCTACGGCGAACGCTTCTTCGATGATACCTACGGCCTGACCTTCAGCCATCGTTTCCGGCACGCGACTTGGAGAGTAGGATATTCCGAGTCCGTCACTTCTCTGAGCCGTGTCGAATCCGTGCCTATCGAGTTCGGCGGTGAACCTCCGCTGGGGTTCGTTCCCGAATTGGTGCCCGATGCCTACATCTCCAAGCGCCTCAACATCTCGGCGTCGGGGCAACGTTCCAAGCTTTCCTGGGGGCTTGCAGCCGCCCGTGAAGAACGCTTCTACCAGAACGATCGGGGCGATCAGGAAATACACAGCGTCAGCGCCAACCTGGGCTGGCGGGTCGCCCCACGTACTCAGGCCACCCTGTCATCCCAGTGGCAGCGCTCCGATTATGACCGGGACAGCCGCAAGGACGATCTGTGGAACGTGGGTCTCGGCCTGAGCCGGACCCTGGGTGCCAACACCTCCGCCGCCATTGAATACCGCTACCAGGAGCGTGACTCCAATCAGGACGATTTCGATTACCAGGAGAACCGCGTCACCGCCACCCTGAGCAGGACCTTCTAGGGCCGCCCATGTACGAAGCCTATTTCAAACTGGATCGCAAGCCCTTCCAGCTCAGCCCCGACCCCCGGTGCTTTTTCGGTAGCCGCATCCACAAGCGGGCCCTGGCCTATCTGCAGTACGGCCTGAGTCAGGGAGAGGGTTTCATCGCCATCACCGGCGATGTGGGGACGGGCAAGACCACCCTGGTGCGCATGCTGTTCAACGACATCTCCGAGCGGGACTATTTTGCCGCCCAGATCGTCACCACCCAACTCCACGCCGACGACCTGCTGCGCATGGTGGCGATGGCCTTCGGCATGCAGGTGGGCAGCGACAGCAAGGCCAACCTGCTCACCCGCATCGAGCGTTTTCTGGTGGACAAGTCCCGGGAAGGCAAGCGGGTTCTGCTGGTGATCGACGAGGCCCAGAACCTGCCGCCCCATGCCCTGGAGGAGTTGCGCATGCTGTCCAACTTCCAGCTTGCCGGTCGGCCGCTGTTGCAGAGCTTCCTGTTGGGACAGAATCAGTTCCGGCGCACCCTGCAGATGGCGGAGCTGGAACAGTTTCGCCAGCGTTTCATCGCCGCCTGCCACCTCACGCCGCTGTCCCTGGAAGAGACCGAGGAATACATCCGTTACCGGCTGGAACTCGCCGGGTGGAAGAACGACCCGGCTTTCGAGACCGAGGCCTTTGCCGAGATCTACCGCCAGACCCAGGGCATCCCCCGTCGCATCAACAGCCTGGCGGATCGGCTGCTGCTGTACGCCTTTCTGGAGGAGCGTCACGGGATCGATGCCGAAGTGGTCCAGGCCGTGGCCCGGGAGCTGGGCGAAGAGATCAGCGCCATCCCGGAGGAGGTGGGTGTCGGTCCGGTGGAGGACGGCCTGAACCGGGGCATCTATGACGGTCAAGGCCTGCCCGCCCATTACTCCTGGGGCAACATTGAGTTACGGGTGTCCGCCCTGGAGAGCCGGATTCAGTCCCTGGAGAAGTCCTTTTACCGGGAGGTTTCCCTGCTGCGGCGGGCGGTGAAACATTTGATGAAGGAGTGATCTTCTTGCAGACAATCAGGGGAGGCAGTACCGCATGAACACAGCCAGACCCACCCCCGTCCAAGGCATCCGCAACGCGATGACCGTGGACGTGGAGGACTATTTCCACGTCTCCGCCTTTGAAAACCACATCTGTCGCGGCACCTGGGACGAACTCCCCTGCCGGGTGGAACGCAACGTGGACCGTATCCTCCAACTCTTTGCGGACCACGGCACCAAGGCCACCTTCTTCTACCTGGGCTGGGTGGCAAAACGCTATCCCGAACTGGTCCGGCGCACCCAGGCCGAAGGCCACGAGATTGCCAGCCACGGCTGGTCCCACATCCGGGCCACGGAACAGACCCCCGAGGCCTTCCGCCAGGACGTGACCCGAACCCGGGCCTTGCTGGAAGACACCGTGGGTGCCCCGGTACTGGGCTACCGGGCCGCCAGCTACTCCATCGGCCGCGACAATCTCTGGGCCCTGGATACCCTGCGGGAAACCGGCCACCGCTACAGTTCCAGCATCTATCCGGTCCACCACGATCTCTACGGCATGCCCGAGGCACCCCGCTTCTCCTTCCGGCCGGGGCAGGGCGATCTGGTGGAAATCCCCGTCACCACCGTGGAAGTGCTGGGCAAAAAGCTTCCCTGCGGCGGCGGCGGTTATTTCCGCCTGCTGCCCTATGAAGTCTCCCGCTGGGCCATTCGTCAGGTCAACCAGCGGGACCGGCAGGCCGCCGTGTTCTATTTCCACCCCTGGGAGATCGACCCCGATCAGCCCCGTCAGACCGGGCTCGGGCTCAAGACCCGGGTGCGTCATTACCTGAATCTGTCCCGCACCGAAGGCCGGCTCAAACGGCTGTTGTCGGATTTTCAATGGGGACGCATGGATAGGATCTTTCTTGAACAGGCAGTGAATCCCGCATGAATGCAGTCATGGATACCAAGGGCAGTGACGCCCGCACAGCACCGACCATCCGTCATCTTGAGGATGGCGACGAGGCCCGCTGGGATGCCTATGTCATGGCATGTCCGGAAGCCACCTTCTTTCACCGCAGCGGCTGGCGCCGGGTACTGCGGGAGGCCTTCGGACATCCCGCGCACTTTTTGTACGCGGAACAGGACGGCCGGATACGGGGTATCCTGCCCCTGGGCCATGTGAAGACCCTGCTGTTCGGCAATGCCCTCATCTCCATGCCCTTTTGTGTCTACGGCGGCGTGGCCGCCGACGACGAAGCCACGGCCCAGGCCCTGATCGACGCGGCCCGGGATCTGGCGGAGGCGCTTCGGGTGGATTATCTGGAACTGCGTCACCTGCGTCGTCATTGCCCCCAGTGGCCCTGCAAGGACGATCTCTACGTCACCTTCCGCAAGCCCATCGAGCCGGAGGAAGAAGCCAACCTGCTGGCGATCCCGCGCAAGCAGCGGGCCATGGTGCGCAAGGGCATCAAGCACGGGCTTGCATCCCGGTTCGAGGATGAGGTCGCCACCTTCTTCGGCATCTATGCCGACAGCGTGCGTCGCCTGGGCACCCCCGTGTTCTCCCGCCGCTATTTCCAGTGCCTGCTGGACACCTTCGGCCAGGATGCCCGGATCCTCACCGTCACCCACCGGGACCAGCCGGTGAGCAGCGTGCTCAGCTTCTGCTTCCGCGACGAGGTGCTGCCCTATTACGGCGGTGGCATGCCCACGGCCCGGGAACTGGCCGGATTCGATTTCCTCTACTGGGAGGTCATGCGCCACGCCTGCGCCGCCGGCTACCGATGCTTCGACTACGGTCGCAGCAAGCGGGGCACCGGCTCCTTCAGCTTCAAGAAGAACTGGGGCTTCCAGCCCCAGCCGCTCTACTACGAGTACCATCTGGTGAAGGCGGATGCCATCCCCGAGATCAATCCCCTGAACCCCAAGTACCGTCTCTTCATCGAGGCCTGGAAGCGTCTGCCCACCCCGGTGGCCAACCTGATCGGTCCCCGTCTCTCCCGAGGTCTGGGATGAACGACACCACACGCCCGGCGCTGCTCTACCTGGTCCACCGGATCCCGTACCCACCCAATAAGGGGGACAAGATCCGGTCATTCAACCTGCTCAAGCACCTGGCGGGCCGCTACCGCATTCACCTGGGGGCGTTCGTGGACGACCCCCACGACTGGCGTTACCGGGAAGACGTGGCTCGCCTGTGCGAGAGCACCTGCCTGTTGCCGTTGCGACCGCCGCTGGCCAAGCTGGCGAGTCTGCGGGTCTGTCATGGCCCCTGGCCCTGGGACTCCTGGCCGCGGGCATGGGCGCCATGGTGCTCCTCTACTGGCCCAGTGTGCAGAAGCTGGTAAATATCTGGCTCAACTCGGATACCTACGCCCACGGCATGGTCATCCTGCCCATCAGCCTGTTTCTGGCCTGGCGCATGCGCCGCCGACTGGCCGAACTCACCCCCCAGCCCAGTTACCTGGGCATCCTGCTGATCGCCGCTCTCGGTTTCGGCTGGATTCTGGCCCGGGCCGCCGATGTCACCGTAGTCCAGACTTTCGTGGTGGTGGCCATGGTGCCCGCCCTGGTCATCACGATTCTGGGGCTTGGCATCTCCAGGGCGCTGACTTTCCCCCTGGCTTATATCTTTTTCGCCTGGCCGGTGGGGAGCTTCCTGGTCCCCATCCTGCAGGACTATACCGCCTGGTTCACCGTGCTCATGCTGCGTCTGACGGGGCTGCCGGTATTTGCCGAGGGCTACTACATCAGCATTCCCGCCGGAGATTTCGTGGTGGCCGAGGTCTGCAGCGGCATCCGCTATCTGATCGCCTCGGTGGCCCTGGGGCTGGTGTACGCCTATCTGGTTTACCGCAGCCTCTGGCGGCGACTGGTGTTCACGGCCTTCGCCATCATCGTGCCCATCGTGGCCAACGGCCTGCGGGCCTACGGCATCATCATGATCGCCCACTGGACCGACATGGAACACGCCGTCGGGGTGGACCATCTGATCTACGGCTGGTTGTTCTTCGGCGTGGTGATGTTCCTGCTGTTCTGGGTGGGCAGCCTGTTCCGGGAAGATGATCATCCGGAAGAGGAGAGCCGGCAACCGCTGACCACACAGGCCGGGAACCCGTCCCCCATGGCGGTCTCCCCGGTGGTCATGCCCCTCGTCCTGGCCGCCGTGGTTCTGTCCATGGCCCCCCTGACCGAGATGGGCCTCAATCAGCGCATGGCCGCCCTGGCCGGTGACCGTTATCCGGTTGCCCCCCAGGTCACGGGCTGGACCTTGCCCCAGCGGGACGAATCACCGGCCTGGCAGCCCCGGTTTGCCGAGCCGGATTACCAGTCCCAGCATGCCTACCGGTCTGAAAACGGACGTGAGCTGGCGTTGCACCTGTCTCATTACCGTCATGACCAGGCCGGTACGGATCTCATCACCTACGGTAACCTGATCTACGATGAAGTCCGTTGGCGCCGGATTTCCGAGTCCGGGCGCGGCGTGACCCTTGCCGGCGGCGAGTCCCACATGGTCCGTGAAACGGTCATGCGCGGTCCCGGAGATCGCGGCCGCATCGTCTGGCACTGGTACCAGGTGGCGGATCGTGCCACCGCCCGACCCATCGAGGTCAAGCTCCTGGAGGCCTGGGCCCGGCTCAGTGGCCATCGGGACGGCTCGCTGCTGGTGGCCGTGACCACGGAGTTCCCGATCACCGCCGATGAGGGGCGGGCCGTCCTGCAGGACTTCCTGACCCGCATGCCCGGGCTGATCCAGGTGGAATACCGGTCGGAGCCGGGCTCATGACCGACGGCCCGCGGGGTACACCACCGCTGGTGGCCCACATCATTCATCGTCTGGACGTGGGCGGCATGGAGAACGGTCTGGTCAACCTGATCAACCACATGCCGGCGGACCGCTACCGCCATGCCATCGTGTGCATGACGGACTACACCGATTTCAGTCGCCGCATTCGCCGCGACGACGTGACGCTGCATGCCCTGCACAAGCAGGAGGGCAAGGACCTCAAGGTCCACGGCCGGCTCTGGCGGCTGCTGCGCCGACTGCGGCCGGACATTGTCCATACCCGCAACATGGCCACCCTGGAGACCCAGGCCATTGCCGCCCTGGCGGGGGTGAGGCGGCGTGTCCATGGCGAGCATGGCTGGGACATCGGTGATCTGGACGGCTCCCGGGCCAAAACCCGGCACCTGCGCCGTGTGTTCCGGCCCCTGGTGGGCCAGTACATTGCCCTGTCCCGGCACCAGCTGGATTACCTGTCACGGCAGATCAGCGTGGCCCCGGCCCGCCTGAACCATATCTGCAACGGGGTGGATGTTGTCCGTTTTTCACCCCGGGACAAGGCCCAGGCCCGCTCCATCCTGCCGGAGGGATTCGCGCCCCCGGAGGCTGTTGTCATCGGCGCTGTCATGCGGATGCAGGCGGTCAAGGCCCCGGATATCCTGGTGGAGGCCGTGCTTGCCCTGCTGAGGCGGGATGAAGGGCTGAAGCGCAGGCTGCGTCTGGTGATGATCGGAGACGGCCCCCTGCGGGAGGGGTTGCAGGCCCGTCTGCGGGAAGCCGGTGTCGCCGACCTGGCCTGGCTGCCCGGCAACCGTGACGACATTCCCGACCTGATGGCGGCGATGGACCTGTGCGTGGTGCCTTCCCTGGCGGAAGGCATTTGCAACACCGTATTGGAGGCCATGGCCACCGGTCTGCCGGTGATCGGCACCGAGGTGGGGGGCAATCCCGACCTGATCGAGCCGGGCCGGACCGGCACCCTGATCCCCGCCGGTGATCCCGAGGCCCTGGCCGACGCCCTGGGTGGCTATCTGGACGACATGGCCCTGGCCCGGACCCACGGCGGCACTGCCCGGGAGCGGGCGCGGCAGTGCTACAGCCTGGAAGCCATGGTGCAGGGCTACCTGAACGTCTATGACCGACTCTCCAAGAGATAAAAAACATGTGCGGCATCACAGGGATCTTCGACATCCAGGGCCAGGCCCCTATCGACCGGGGCCTGCTGGAACGCATGAACCAGACCCAGTTCCACCGTGGCCCCGATGAAGGCGGCGTCCACCTGGAACCCGGGGTCGGGCTGGCCCACCGCCGCCTGTCCATCATCGACCTCTCCAGCGGCCAGCAGCCCCTTTTCAATGAAGACCACACCGTGGCCGTCACCTACAACGGCGAGATCTACAACTTCCCGGCACTGACCGACACCCTCAAGGCCGCCGGACACACCTTCCGCACCCATTGCGACACCGAAGTCATCGTCCATGCCTGGGAAGAATGGGGCGAGGACTGCGTGCGTCACTTTCGCGGCATGTTCGCCTTCGCCGTCTGGGACCGCAACCGCCAAAGCCTGTTCCTGGCCCGGGACCGACTGGGCATCAAGCCCGTCTACTATGCCCATCTGCCCAATGGCCAGTGCATCTTCGCCTCCGAACTCAAGGCCCTGATGGCCCACCCGGACCTGCCCCGGTCGCTGGACCCCCGGGCGGTGGACGAATATTTCGCCTACGGCTATGTGCCCGAGCCGCGCACCATCTACCAGGGCGTACACAAGTTGCCCCCCGGCCACACCCTGCTGTTGCAGCGGGGCCGTGCACCGGGGGAGCCACGGGAATACTGGGACGTACCCTTCCAGCCCCATGCCCCCATGGACGAGGCCCAGGCCATGGAGGCACTGGTGGAGCGCCTGCGCGAAGCGGTACGCATCCGTCTGGTGGCCGAGGTGCCCCTGGGGGCCTTCCTGTCCGGCGGCGTGGACTCCAGCGCCGTGGTGGCCATGATGGCGGGCCTGATGGACGACCCGGTCAAGACCTGCTCCATCGGCTTCAGCGACCCCCGCTACGACGAGTCCGCCCATGCCGCCCAGGTGGCCGAGCGCTACCACACCAGCCACCGGCAGCGGCAGGTGGACCCGGATGACTTCAGCCTGCTGGATCGGTTGGCGGATCTCTACGACGAACCCTTTGCCGACAGCTCGGCCCTGCCCACCTACCGGGTCTGCGAGCTGGCCCGGCAGGACGTCACCGTGGCCCTGTCGGGGGACGGCGGGGATGAAACCCTGGCCGGATACCGGCGTTACCGGTTCCATCTGCAGGAGGAGCGGGTGCGCAATCATCTGCCCCTGGGGCTGCGGCGTCCCCTGTTCGGCGCCCTGGGCCGGATATATCCCAAGCTGGACCGGGCTCCCCGGATGTTCCGTGCCCGCGCCACCTTCCAGGCTCTGGCCAGGGATGCGGTGGAAGGGTATTTCAACAATATCGCGGTCATCCGCGACGAGCAGCGCCTGAACCTCTACAGCCCCGCTTTCCGCCGTCAGCTGGAGGGGCACACGGCGGTGGACGTGCTGCGCCGCCACGCCGCCCGCGCCCCGGTGGAAGACCCCCTGTCTCTGGTTCAGTACCTGGACATGAAGACCTATCTGCCCGGCGACATCCTCACCAAGGTGGACCGCGCCAGCATGGCCCATGCCCTGGAGGTGCGGGTGCCCATCCTGGATCATCCCCTGGTGGAATGGATCTCGGGTCTGCCGCCGTCGCTCAAGCTCCGGGGTGGGGAAGGGAAGTACCTGCTGAAGAAGGCCATGGAGCCGCACCTGCCCAAGGACATCCTGTACCGGCGCAAGCAGGGCTTTGCCGTGCCCCTGGACCAGTGGTTCCGCGGCCCCCTGAAACAGCGCCTGCAGGACACCATCCTCGGCGACCGGCTACAGGATGCCGGTCTTTTCGAGATGAGTACCCTCCGGCATCTGGTGGATGCCCATGTGAGCGGACGCCGGGATTACAGCGCCCCCCTGTGGTCCCTGTTCATGTTCGAGGCGTTTTTGCGGCGCAACGAAGGGTGAGCGGTCACTCCCGCGAAAGCGGGAGTCCATGTTCCCCGTCCTCGACTGGATTCCCGCGTTCGCGGGAATGACGTGTTGTAACTTTAAAGTGGGCAGGGCGGTGATCAAGAATCCGGTCGCAGGATCATCTCCGGCAACCGGCTCTCCGGCAGATTCAGGCGGGACCGGGCGTCACGACGAAGATTCTCGTGGGTGTCCATCAGCATCAGGGCATAATCCTTCGCCAGGAGAAGGCCATCGGCAAATTCCGCCGGGCTGGTCATGTACTCATGAATCAGCCTGTTGCGCAGCTTGCGGGCTTCCAGCCAGACTTCCGTGCTGTCCAGGACACCCAGTCGCTCGGCACGATTGAGGACCTCGATCTGGCTACCGGGGGTTTCCGCCAGAGCCATCAGCCAGCGTGGCAGGAGTTTGTCGGCAATGGTGTCCTGCATTCGTGCAAACCGGGAAACGAAGGCCTCCAGTCTCTCGGCGATATCGGGCCTTGCTTCCAATTCGCGAACCCATGTCTCGGAAATGTCTTCCTGGTAAAGGCGTCGCCAGCTGTAGGCCAAGTGGCGTCCTTCCCGCGACACGATATCCAGAGTGTCCAGGAAACGATCAACCGGTAATAGATCCTCCCGATTCACAAGATGACTCCGGTTTTCAAGGCATTTTCATGGATGGGTCTAGGCGGTATGTCCGGGTCAAGCACCAGCACATCGATGGGTTGGTCACCCATGGCCATCTGCAGTCGGGCGACCAGGCGTAGAGACTTGCGTTCCCGATCTTCCTGGGGGCTTGGGCACTGGATCAGCAGATCGATATCCCCGCCACGCCGCGCATCGTCCACCCGTGAGCCGAACAGCCACACCCGGGCATCGGAACCGAAGATGTCCCGTGCCGTCTGCGTGATGATATCGACCTGCTCGCTGCTGAGTCGCATGGCGCCGTTTCTTGCGTCTTTACCGTCACTCCCGCCCTTTCCTTCCGTCACTCCTTGTCACTCCCGCGAACGCGGGAGTTCGGGCTTTAGGCCGAGATACGATCGTCGATCAGTTCCCGCAGCATCTGCGCACCGTTGCGGATCATCGCCTCCGTGGTCGCCCAGTCCACGCAGGCATCGGTGATGGAACAGCCGTAGCGCAGCTTGGAACGATCCGCCGTCAGCGGCTGATTGCCCGCCTCCAGGAAACTCTCGACCATCAGCCCCACGATAGAACGGTTCCCCTCCCGGATCTGGTGCATCACGTCCTTCATTACCAGGGGCTGCAACTCCGGGTTCTTGGAGGAATTGGCGTGGGAGCAGTCCACCACGATGTTGCGGGGGATGCCGGCCTTGTCCAGGGCCTGCTCCGCCAGGGCCACGGAAACGGTGTCATAGTTGGGCTGCCCGTTACCGCCGCGCAGCACCAGATGGCCGTAACGGTTGCCCCGGGTGCGCAGGATCACCGACTGCCCGTCATTGCCGATGCCGAGGAAACTGTGGGGACTGCCGGCGGAGAGGATGGCGTTGATCGCCACGCTCAGGTCGCCGTCGGTGCCGTTCTTGAAGCCCACGGGAGTGGACAGGCCCGAGGACATCTCCCGATGGGTCTGGGATTCCGCCGTGCGGGCGCCGATGGCCGTCCAGGCGATCAGATCGCCGTAGTACTGGGGCGCGATGGGGTCCAGGGCCTCGGTGGCCGCCGGCAGCCCCAGCTCATTGATGTCCATCAGAAATCGCCGGGCCTTGGCCATGCCCTCGTCGATGCGGAAAGTATCGTCCAGATGGGGGTCGTTGATGAACCCCTTCCAGCCCACCGAGGTGCGGGGCTTTTCGAAATAGACCCGCATCACCAGCAGCATGACATCCGATACCTCGTCCGCCAGCATCTTCAGGCGTCGGGCATAGTCCATGCCGGCCTCGGGGTCGTGGATGGAGCAGGGACCCACCACCACGAACAGGCGCGGATCCCGATGATCCAGGATGTCGCACAGGGCCTTGCGCCCGGCGAGGACACTGCGGGCCGCGGCATCGGACAGGGGGAACTGTGCCTTGATCTCCCGGGGGGAGGGCATGTAGTCCATGGCGGCGATGTTGAGGTTTTCGGTCTGAGCTGTGGTCATGCGGGTGATCCGGCGTAAAAGGGTGACAATCTTGACAGTCTAACGCGAAAATGCATTGCATTGTGCAATGCGGTTCCAAGCCTCAAACTATCAGCCCGCCCGGAATTTTTCCCAAGACTTCATGCCCCGCCCAAAATTCGAAGAACAATGGCGTCAACGCTTCATTCAGCGCGGTACGGTCTGTCAGGATGACGCCGACATCGCCGGCTGGACACGGTCCGGCCTGGAGGCCCGGTTGAGAAACTTTCAGCGCCTCTGGCCGGGGGATGCGCCGGGTGCCCTGTGGCTGGACGTGGGTTGCGGGGCCGGCAGTTATACCCGTTATCTGGCCGGGCAGGGCGTCAGTCCCATCGGCATGGACTATTCCCTGCCCTCGGTACAAAAGGCCCGGGAACGCAGTCCGGCGGCGATGACCTGGGCTGTGGGGGATGTGACGCAGCTGGCGATCCGTCCCGCTTCCCTGGACGGTGTCCTGTGCTTTGGTGTGATGCAGGCCCTGTCACGGCCGGAGCAGGCGGTGCGGGAGCTGGTGCATGCCACCCGACCGGGCGGACAGGTCTGGATCGACGCTCTGAACCGTGACTGCCTGACCACCCGGGTCCGGTGTCTGGTGGCCCGATTGACGGGGCGTGCGCCGGGTCTTCGGTACGACCGGGTCGGTGATCTTGCCGTCTGGCTGGAACGGGAAGGGGCCACGGAGGTGCAGGTGCACTGGATCCCCATCCTGCCGGGGCGTCTGCAGCGGTATCAGTCATTGCTGGAAAGGCCCTGGATGCGGCGGCTGATCCGGGCCGTTCCGGGGTTGGGCAGCCTGCTCAGCCACGCCATTCTGGTGTCCGCCAAACGTTCCCCTCATCCCCGGCCCTTCTCCCCCGAGGGGAGAAGGGGGTAAGGCCAGTTCCCAATCCATGGAGGAAAGTAGCCCCTCTCCCCTTGCGGGATAGGGGTTGGGACCCGTTCCCAATCCGCGGGGGAAAGCAGCCCCTCTCCCCTTGCGGGAGAGGGGTTGGGACCCGTTCCCGAATCCGCGGGGGAAAGCAGCCCCTCTCCCCTTGCGGGAGAGGGGTTGGGGTGAGGGGGAGTGCCTTGTTGGGGTGAGGGGAGTGCCTTGCTACGACGGGCAAGGATCAGATGGCGCGTCTGCGCCGCAGGAAGCCCATTGCGCCAAGCAGGCCGGCACCGAACAGGGCCAGCATGCCGGGCTCGGGGACGGCGGTGACGGGGGTGCCGTTATCCGCCGGTTCGTTGGACGGGTCAGAGGCAGTGCCGGTGGACGGTGGGTTGGCAAAAGCGCTTGTCACCGTCGGGGTCACGGACTGCCAGCCCTGACCGTGGAAATTCGTCAGGTTGTCGAAACCGAGCTGGACATGGTTGCCATTCAGGTCCCCGATGAGCATCTCGCTGTGCCAGACGAGGTCTGATTGCTTGGTGTCGTAGCCTGCACTTCCCCAAAGCCCTATCCGCTCATTGTCATGCCTAGCGTAAGAGAGCACCCCGGTCATGCTGTATGTTGCTCCGATCCACGCCTCATAGGGGGCTTCATCAAGCACCAGATTGATCGTGATGTCGGTGGCAAAGTTCGTAGGGCCATAATTCCTGGTCAAGCATAATCCAAAAAAAGAAGCAGAACATGTAGATCCACTATTTGCCGCGCTGACCTTGAAAAGGCTCTCCAGACCACTGATCTCTTTGGTTTCCGTGTTCACGGTGAATGTATTCCACCCCAGATCCGAGAAACTGAGGCGATTCGGTGCTGCGAGATTGGAGTTGGACAGCGTCACCCCGGAGCCTTCCCCCGGCGTCAAGGTAATGACCGCAGCCTGAGCCGTGCCCGCCAAGGCGCCGGCGCCGACCAACAGTGCCATGACCAGATGCTTCAGTGTGTTGTTCTTCTTGTGGGATGTGTTCATCGAAATCGTATCCTTCACGAAAAAACGCGGCGAAAACTGCATGCCAATTAATAAAGCACTAATCGTGCCATGATCGATGAAACGGCTTCCGGATGCGATTTTATGCGGAATGCCTCAAGCTTTTAGTCTTGAGATTGTAAAGAAATCCGACGTTTTTGCGTGTCAAGATAGAGCGTGCCCATCATGCGGCTTTTCAAGGCAGAAAATGGCTAATAAACCACGCCCCAGCCCCGAGGCCTGCCCTCGTTTTGGGGCGCCATGCGGAGGCCGGACGATGAAGGTGGGGGTGGTGTCGGAATTTTTTACGCTCAAAGCCGGCGTCCGGCCAGCCACAACTCCAGCACCATCAGCACCCACACCAGCTCTCCGTAATAGGCGGCGTGCTTGTCCCGGTGCAGGCGGATCAGCGCGTCGATGAACTCGGGCCGGATGATGTCCCGCCCCTTGAGGCGGGTCAGTGCATCCAGGGCAAGATCCCGCAGGGGCGGATGATCCCGCAGCCAGATGCCGAAAGGCAGGCCGAACCCATGCTTTTTCTTCTGAATGATGGCCTCCGGCAGAAAATCCCGGCAGGCCTGTTTGTAGAACCACCGCAACTGGTTGCCCCTGAGCTTCCGCGCCGACGGAATCCGGTTGGAGAGCATCATCAGGTCTTCGGCCAGCATCGGATAGGCCACCTCCACCCCGGCCAGCCGGCAGGCCGTGTTCACCTTCACCAGATCATTGTCGTGCAGGGTGAAATGCCAGTCCAGATACAGCATGCGGTTGAGCAGGGAAGCCCCTTCCGGTGCCGCGAACAGGCCTCGCTTCAGATCCCTGGGGGCGTGCAGGTCCACCGTGCCGACGAACCCCGCCGTGAAGACCTCCCGGGGATCATGGCGCTCCAGGAAGGCATAGGTATCCATCCGATCCGGCAGCGGAATCCGCGCCTGAGTGACATAACTGTGGGCCTTGCGCAGCAGCGGCAGATTCGCCAGCGGGGCCGTGCCCGCGATCAGCCCCTGTCTGGCCCAGGCGGGCAGGCGGTTGAAATGCTCGAATACACCCTGCTTGGCATAGCGTTCGTTGCCGGCAAACAGCTCATCCCCGCCATCCCCGGCCAGCATCAGTTCCACCCCTTCCTCGCGGGCCTTGCGGGCACACAGAAACGCCGGCAGCACGGAGGAATTACCGAACGGCTCATCGCAAGCGGCCGCCACATGCGGCAGCCAGGTGGTGATGTCGTCCGGCGTGACGTAATACTCATGGCCGACGGCCCCGAAATGGCCGCGGGCAAGCCGGGCATATTCCATCTCGTCGTAACCGGGCACATCAAAACCGATGGAATAGGCATGGGCCTCGTCGCTCACCCTGGCCAGCATCCCGGTGACGGTGGAGCTGTCCAGGCCGCCGCTCAAAAATGCGGCGGTCCGCGGCGCTTCCGGCGCTGCGACGGCATCACGCACCGCCTGCTCGATGATCGCCAGCATCTCCTTGCCCGCCCCGGCCACATCCACGGGAGTTTCCTCAAAGCGGGGCAGCCAGTAGGGGCGTACCCGATGCGTCCCGCGCTCCCACTCCAGCACGTGTCCGCCGGGCAGCTTGCGGATACCCTGGTAGATGCTGCGGGGGCTGGGGATGAAATGACAGTACACATAATCATGGATCGCCTGGGCATCCAGATCACCGCCCAGCCCCGCCTCCACCAGTGGGGCCAGGGCACTGCAGAAGCTCAGCCGGGTGCCGTCCTGGGCATAATAGAGCTGCCGGATGCCGATCTTGTCCACCGCCAGCAGGCCGCGCCCGCGTTCCGGTTCCAGGATCGCCAGCGCAAAAGGCCCCTTGAGGGCGGTCAGTGCCGCCGTGCCCTGACGGCGGTAATCCCGGGCCAGTGCTTGCAGGACGGCATCCACGCTGGTAGCGTCGCCATGATGCGCCCGGCCTGTCAGAGCCAGGATCAGCCCATCGGTTTGCAGCACTCCCCCTCCGGTACCGGCACAAAAGGCCGGACCCTGGCTGGCAAGGGCACCGCCCTCCAGTCCCTGGGCCAGTGTGGAACGGATCACGGCGTCGATGTCGGCAGTCGTGGTCAGCGCCCCTGCAATGCCCTGGGCTGGATGCACGTCGTGCAGGTTGGGGGAGTCGGTCATGGCGGGTGCATAATGGGGCATGAGCAATCATGGTAATCCGAACCACCGGGATGGACCAGCATGAGAATCGCGATCTTTGGGATGGGGTACGTGGGGGCGGTCTCGGCCGCGTGTCTGGCAAGGGATGGCCATGAGGTCGTCGGGGTCGACATCGACTCGCACAAGCTGGATCTGTTGCGCCGTGGGCATTCTCCCATCGTGGAGGAAGGCATCCAGGAACTCACTGCCCAGGTGGTACAGGCGGGACGCTTGACGGTCACCGACGACGTGAGCGAAGCCATCCGCCGCTCCGAGGTGTCCTTCATCTGTGTCGGCACCCCCTCCAGCCGCAACGGCAGCCAGGATCTTGCCGCCGTGCGCAACGTGGCCCGACAGATCGGCGAGGCCCTGGCCTTGACGGACCACTATCACACCGTGGTGCTACGCTCCACCGTCAAGCCCGGCACCACCCTGGAACTGGTGGGGCCGACGCTGGAATCCGCATCCGGCAAGCGGGTGGGGGAGGGCTTCGGCCTGGCCTTCCAGCCGGAGTTTCTGCGGGAAGGCTCGTCCATCAAGGACTATGATCATCCCCCCTTCACCGTGGTGGGTGCCGATTCCGAACGCACCCTGGACCAGGTGAAGCCCATCTTCGAACATCTGCCCTGCGAGTTCGTGGGTACCGGGATCGGCACGGCGGAAATGGTCAAGTACGCCTGCAATGCCTTCCACGCCCTCAAGATCGTCTTTGCCAACGAGGTGGGACGCCTGTCCCAGTCCCTGGGCCTGGACTCCCGCGAGGTGATGGAACTGGTCACCCGGGATCGTCAGCTCAACATTTCCCCGGCCTACCTGCGTCCCGGTTTTGCCTTCGGCGGCTCCTGCCTGCCCAAGGATTTGCGGGCGGTCCTCTACATGGCCAAGGAGCAGGACACCGAGCTACCCATGCTCGGCAGCCTCATTCCCAGCACAGCAGCAGATCGACCATGCGGTGGATTTTGTCCTGGACAGCGGCAAGCGGCGTGTGGGCCTGATCGGCCTGAGTTTCAAGAGCGGCACCGACGACATGCGCGAAAGCCCCCTGGTGGAACTGGCGGAGCGTCTGATCGGCAAGGGCATGGACCTGAAGATCCACGACCCCAACGTGCAGCTGTCCCGGGTCATCGGCGCCAACCGGCGCTACATCGAGGAGACACTGCCCCATATCGCCTCCCTGCTGATGGAAGATTGCCGTGCCCTCATCGAACACTCGGAAGTGATCGTCCTGGGGCTGAGTGATGCCCCGCTGGTGGCACAGTTGCTGGCCCATGCCGGTCCGGAACAGCAGGTGCTGGACCTGGTGGGACTCAAGGACCGCGGCGCCCTCAAGGCCGCCTATCAGGGGATCTGCTGGTGAGCGAACGTCCGTCCCTGGTCTTTGTGTCACCCCGGTTTCTGTTTCCCACCGACGAAGGCGGCAAGATCCGCACCACCCAGATCCTGCGGGGCATGAAGGGCGGGCGGTTTCACATCACCCTCATGTCGCCGGCCACGCCCGAGCAGACGGCCCGACATCGGGAAGAGATCGAAGCGGTCTGCGACCGCTTCATCGCCTGGCCGGCCCGTAGTGTCGGGCCGTTGCACAGGATCACCCGGCTGCGCCATTTACTGTCCCTCAAGCCCGTCTCCGTGGCCGCCGGCGTGGACCCCGTTGCCCGCCGACGGGTGCGTGAACAACTTCAGCAGGGTGCCCAGGTGGCGGTGTTCGATTTCATCCACGCCGCCACCCTGGCCCCCCTCCACAGCCTGTGCCCCACCGTGATGTTCACCCACAACGTGGAGGCGGAGATTTTTCGCCGTCATGCCGAGGTGGCCGGTCATCCCTTGAAACGCTACGTCTGGCGGGGCCAGCATCGCAAGATGGCTCGTTTCGAAGCCCGGGAACTGCCCCGCTTCGATACCGTGGTGGCAGTCTCGGAACGGGATGCCGAGGCATTCCGGGCCATGCCCCGGAACCATCGGGTGGAGGCCATCCCCACCGGCGTGGATCTGGACTTCTTTGCCTACCAACCGCCCGGCGAGGGGGACCACCTGATTTTCACCGGTGCCATGGACTGGCAGGCCAACATCGACGGCATCGCCTACGAGGCCATGGCCATGGGCCTGCCGGTGGTTTCCACCGGGCTGGGGGTGGAAGGCCTGCCGCTCACCGATGGCGAGCAGTTTTTGCAGGCGGATACCCCTGAGGCCATGGCCCAGGCTCTGGATCGGCTCCTGTCGGATTCGGCCCTGCGGTTACGGCTGTCACAGGCCGCCCGCCGCCACGTGGAAGATCACTGCTCCTCCCTGGCGGTGGCCAGGTGTTTTGAGGATATCTGCCAAAGGACCATGAACGGGCAAGGGTAGGGGGTTGTTCCATGCATGAAGGGTTCGTTCGCTCGGTAGTGTTCCCCCTCCATGAACGCCTTCGGGGACGCAGCACTGCCGCCTGTTATGCCTCCCTGAGGGGCAGCGAACGCCTGTCTCCGGATGCCCTCAAGGCCCTGCAGGACCGCAAGCTGCAAAGGCTCATGACCCATTGCTGGCACCATGTGCCCTTCTACCGCCGGCGCTTCGAGGCGCTGGGGGTGTCCCATCCGGAAGAACTGGGCCGGGAGGTCCTGACCCGGCTACCCCTGCTGGAGAGGGCCGATGTGCGCGAATACCTGGACGATCTGACGGCCGATGACCACCGGGATCGGCTGATTCGCCATACCACCGGCGGCTCCACCGGCCAGCCCCTGGTGTTCTACACCGATCCCCTCAAGGAATCCTGGCACAATGCCGCCAAGTTGCGGGGCCGGGCCTGGTTCGGCATCGAGCCCGGGAGTCGTCAGGTGGATTACTGGGGGTCCCCGGTGGAGTTGAGCAAGCAGGACGCCTTGCGCCGCTTCAAGGACCGCCGGTTTCTCAATCAGGTGGTGATCTCCGGGCTGGACCTGCGTGACGAGGCCCTGGCCCGGGGCGCGGAGCAACTGCGTCGTTTTCGCCCCCGACTGGTCTACGGCTACCCCACCGTGCTCTACCATGTGGCCCTTTACATGGAACGCTACCCACAAGCCTTCGGCGGCTGGCGCCCCGAACTGGTGACCTGCACCTCCGAAGTCCTCTATCCCAACCAGCGGGACAAGATGCTGGAGGTCTTCCAGTGTCCGGTGGGCAACGAATACGGTTCCCGTGACGGCGGACATCTGGCCCACGAATGCCCTGCCGGGCGCCTGCATATCGCCGCCGAGCATGTACTGCTGGAGGTGGATGAGCCCGATGCACAGGGCGTGGGCGACCTGGTGGTGACCAATCTCGACGGCCACGGCATGCCCCTGCTGCGCTACCGCCTCGGTGATCGAGTGGCGTTGGAGGCGGAGCCCTGTCCCTGCGGACTCACCCTGCCCACCCTGGGGCAGGTCATGGGGCGCATGACGGATTTCATCGTGGCTCGGGACGGCAGTCTGATCCACAGTGCCGCCCTGGTGGGCATCCTGCGGGAACTGCCGGATCTCAAGCAGTTCCGCATCATCCAGCGTCGAGACCTGTCCATCGAGATCCTGCTGGTGCGCGATGCCCCGTTCCCCCAGGCCCTGTTGGATGAGGTGTGTCGCAGGATGCAGGGCATGATGGGCACGGATCTTCCCGTCACCTTCTCGTTTCCCGACCACATCCCGCCGGGGAAGTCCGGTAAATATGCCACTCTCATTTCCGAAGCCTACGCAGCCCGCCCATGAACACGCCTGATCCGACCTGGCGCATCGGTCTGGTGGGACCGTTGCCACCCCCCCCCGGCGGCATTGCCAACCAGACCCGGCAACTGGCCCGTCTACTGCAGGAGGATCATCTGGTGGTGAAACTGGTGCAGATGAACGCGCCCTATCACCCCGACTGGATTGAGCGCATCCGCGGCGTGCGCGCCGTGTTTCGTCTTGTCCCCTATGTGGTATCCCTGTGGCGGCTGTGCGACCGAATCAGCGTCATGCACGTCATGGCCAACTCCGGTTGGTCCTGGCATCTGTTCGCGGCCCCCGCCATCTGGATCGGGCGTATCCGGGGGGTGCCGGTGGTCGTCAATTACCGGGGCGGTGGGGCGGAAGCCTTCTTCGAGCAGTCCTGGCGCTGGATACGCCCCACCATGTCGCGGGCGTCGCGCATCATCGTTCCCTCCGGCTTTCTGCGGGATGTCTTTGGGCGTTTCCATGCCGAGGCGGTGGTGGTCCCCAATGTGATCGACCTTTCAAAATTTGCCCCGCATCGATCCTATGTCCCCTGTACCCCTGGAGTGGGGGGAGGGGGGCCGCACCTCATCGTGACCCGTAACCTGGAAGACATCTACGACAACGCCACGGCCATCCGTGCCCTGGCTCTGATCCGGGAACATCACCCCGAGGCGCGAATGACCATCGCCGGTGACGGACCGGAGCGCCCCGCCCTGGAGGCCCTGGTGCAATCACTGCAACTGACGCCGTGGGTCACGTTTGCCGGCCGTCTGGAAGTTGGCCTGCTGCCGGACCTGTATCGCAGCGCCGACATCATGCTCAATCCCAGTCTGATCGATAACACCCCCAACTCCATTCTGGAGGCCTTGGCCAGTGGGGTTCCCGTCGTCAGTACCCATGTGGGGGGCGTACCCTATCTGGTGGAGGATGGCAGCACCGCCCTGCTGGTGCCTCCGGGTGAACCCCGGGCCATGGCCGAGGCCGTATGCCGACTCATGGATTCCCCTGGCCTGGTGTCACAGCTGCGCAGCAATGGTCTGGAGGCGGTGGGTGGCTTTCAATGGGAGCAGGTACGCCAGGTGTTATATGGCGTCTATCGGGAGGCGATGGAACCATGACACATTACACTGCAACCATTTCCGGTATGTCCCGCAACCTGCTGACCCCGAAGCCCAGTAGTCGACTGGATCGCGGCTTGGTGGATCTGACCGGAAGGCTGTTGCCCATGATCTGCAAGGGTGGCGCAAAGGGGCGACTGTCCATTCTCATCTTCCACCAGGTCCTTCCCGAGCCGGACCCCTTCAGGCCGGAAGCACTGGATGCCGAAACCTTTCACTGGCAGATTGCCTTGCTGGCGGAACACTTCAACTTGCTGAGCCTGCCGGAGGCCATGGAGAGACTGAGCCAGGGCACCTTGCCTCCCAAGGCGGTCTGCGTGACCTTTGACGACGGTTACGCGGACAATGCTAACGTGGCTTTGCCCATTCTGCTGAAGCATCGCGTTCCCGCCACGTTTTTCATCTCCACCGGCTATCTGGATGGTGGGCGGATGTGGCATGACACGGTGATCGAGGCCATGCGCCTGATGGAAACCGACCTGCTGGATCTGAGCGACAGTCTGGGCCAGCGTTTCCTGACCGGCTCGATTCATGAAAAACGCCGTTCCACCCGCCGACTCATTGCCCTGTTGAAAAACCTGGACCCTTCCGACCGTGATGCACTGATACAGCGCATCATCGAGCCCGTATCGAGCGGTTTGCCCACGGACCTGATGATGACCTCGAACCAGGTTCGACGGTTGCAGAAATCCGGCATGGTCTTGGGCTGTCATACGGTCAGCCATCCCATTTTCACGACCGTGGGCATCGAGACGGTGCGGCAGGAAATCCAGCAGGGACGAGCCGAGCTGCAGTCCCTGCTGGATGAGTCGGTGACTCTGTTCGCCTATCCCAACGGCCGTCCGTTTGATGACTATCAGGCCGAACATGTCAGGCTGGTGCGCGATCTGGGTTTCGAAGCCGCCTTCAGCACCGCCGGCGGCGTGGCTACCCGGAATGCCGACCGCTGGCAACTGCCTCGCTTTTCACCTTGGGATCGCATTCCATCCCGCTTCATGGCGCGCCTATTGCTCAATGCGGTCAATGCGGCTTCAACGCGGGTCCCTTTGTCCTGATAACCTCACTGTCGGGATGGTTGACATCCTCATCTTAAAATACCTCTCTGGCCTTTTTAAGGCTTTGATTATCAATGAATTAAAAAACTGGTGTCTTTTTTGCTTGTTTCAGGCGGAGAAATCAAGCGACGTCGGAGACATCAATGAAAACGCTAAAATCGGCATGTATTGCCGGCGGTATGGTTGGGCTGCTGGCGATGGGGATGAGCGGTGTTGCTTCGGCGGCGCTGGTTGTTGATCGCGGACTCCCCAATACAAACCTCAATAACGTTGCCGGTCCGGATCGAAGCAACGTGGCTTGGGATTTCGGCAGTGAAGCCGATGGAACCGGCGATGCATGGATTGCTGGTGATGATTTCACCCTGCCTTGCCTGTCCTGTCAGCCCAAGCACACCGACTACTGGAATATTTACTGGATCAGCGTCTGGGCCATTGCAGGGGGGTATGAGTCCGATTTCCAACTGGGGGATCGTTACCAGACCATTTCCCTGTTCCTGGGGCAGGATCAGGGAGAAGACACCGTGGTGCCGCGCGTGGCAACGGCCAACGTGACCGGTAATGAGACGGACAATGCCAACGTCACCATCACCCCGGTGGATTATCCGGATAACCCCGGTGTGGCCTACCAGGGGTCCGGTGGCAGTTTCATTCAGATCTGGCAGATTGACTTCTTTGATCTGGGGATCTTCTCCGAAGGCCAATATCTCTTTGCGGCGGATGGCATCAGTACCACGGGCGATCTCCAGCCCCTGTGGTTCAACCATGCTTCCAACGCCGATCTGAGCGGCACCCCTCAGGATCAGTCGGATGATCTGTACCGCTGGTTCTCCGGTAATGCCGGCCTGGATGAAATCGTCTTCGGTGGCATGGTGGATTCCAATGGCTTCGGTTGGAACAAGTCCAGTGATATCAATATCCGGGTCTATGCCGAGCATGTCCGGACGGATATCCCCGAACCCGGTAGCCTGCTGCTGATGGGCATGGGTATTCTGGGCCTGTTCTCCGCCATGCGTCGCCGCCGGATGTTTTCTTGATGGAATGAGCCCCGTCCGTCTTCACTCATAGGGCGTATCGGCAAAGGCCCCCTGCGTTACATGACGATGCAGGGGGCCTTTTCAGTCATGTCGCCGCCGCAGCCTGAGTACCTGCCTCAGCACATAGGCTTCCGCCCCGGCGGGGCGGCCAGCCAGCCACCACAGCAGGATGATGGCCAGCGTGTAGCTGACCATGCCCAGGCCGATGCGGGCCATCAGGATTAGCCATTCCGGTCCCGGGATCAACTCGCCAAGCTGCATCACGCACAGTGCCATGAAAAGGGCCGCCAGCAGGGGCCGATAGACCACACCCACCAACTCGCCCACTTTCAGACCCGACAATGTCCGGGTCAGCAACCCGGCAAACAGGGCCACCCCCAGTGCCGCCACGAACAGTCTCAACCAAGCGATTTCCAAGGCACCCGCCTGGGGCAAGAGCATCACCGCGAGCACGGCAAAAACACCCACTTGCCACCAGGTATAGGCAGCCACCAGCTTCACACGCCCCAGGGTCAGGCAGACATAGATGCCGCTGGAGAGCAGGGCGGTGACCACCGTGACCAGCGCGATGATCTCCACGAACGGCACGATGAATCCCCATTGCTCACCCAGCAGGATGGCCACCGCCTCATGGGCCACCAGGGCCAGCCCCGTGCCGGCGGGAATCACGATCAGGGCCTGCACCCCCTGCGCCAGCAGGAACAGGCGCTTGAGTTCAGTCAGATCCTGTTTCACTCGCACAAAGGCCGGGAACAGCACCCGATTGATGGGCGCCAGCAGTTCCGTGGTGGGCATGCTGGAAATCTCATTGGCCAGGGAATACCCCCCCGTCACTGTGGTGTTGTCCCGCCGCCCCACCAACATCATGTGCAACGACTGATCCAGATAGACGCCGACATTGCGTACCAGTACCCACTGGGAAATACCAAAGATTTCATGGAATCGGGCCAGACTCGGTTGGGGCCGCATGGGATGCATCACATAGCTCAGTACCAGGCCGAAGGCACGCCCCACCAAAGTCCCGATCACCAGTGCCCAGAACGACTGCAGCACAAAGGCGGCCCCGATGGTGGTCACAAAGCCGACTATTCGTCGGGCAAACAGAAACTGGAAATCCTCGACAAAGCGCATCTCCTTCTGAAAATTCACGATGCCGATATTCTCCAGCCCGCTCAATAAAAAGGAGAGGGCCAGTACCTGGATGACCAGGGTGATGCGGGGTTCGTCAAAAAAGACCGCCGCCCACGGCGCCGCTACCCACACCAGCGCGGCGGCCGCCGCACATTGCAGCAGACGCAGGGTCCAGGCCGTGTTGTAATGGTCCCGAGATGGAGAGGGGTTCTGAATCAGGGCCACATGCACGCCCAGATCCAGCAGAACATCCGCCAGGCCAATGACCAGGGAGGCCATGACAATGATGCCGAAATCCTCGGGCGCCAACAGGCGCGCAAGGATGATGACGCTGACAAGACCGATCAGGCGGTCGGTCCAGCGCATGGTGATGGTCAGCGCGGCCCCCTTGGCGACGCTGGTGGGGGAATGGGCCAAGAAGGAAGGCTCTGATTCTGGAGTATCCCCACGTTTTCGCA
>NZ_AGBG01000009.1:0-110804 GCF_000225005.1 Ectothiorhodospira sp. PHS-1
TATTCCCCATCCGGCATCCAGCACGGACTTTGCCATGCGGGTTTTAGCCAGACTGAAACTGCTCACGTTACCGACGAAGATCGCACCATGCCGTTCCACCAGCATGCTGCTGAATTTATGGATGGCGTCCTTGCGCCGGTGTTTGATTTTTGCGTGGATGGCCTTGATCCGTTTTTTCTTTCCGGCCCGTTGCGCAATGCCCAACTCTCTTTCCAAAGTTCGATAGGGCTGGGTGGCCGATAAACGCCCGCCATCCGAGCAGGTGGCCACATCCTTGAGCCCAAGATCAATGCCCACCGCACTGCAACCTTCCGATCTCTCCTGAGCAGCAACCCCCACCTGCACATTAAAGTACCAACGGCCTCGGGCATCCTGGGAAAAACTCCCCGCACGGAATTTAAAGTTTTCAAGCCCGTAGCTGTCCCATACCCCAAAACTTTCCCCGACAAAACGCACCTTGCCGCCTTCAAACCGCGCGGCACGGGACTTGAACGGAATCCAGCCCAGACTGCGACGAGGGCCACCGGACACCCGCCAGCGCAGTTTGCTTTTTTTGAACTGTTTTCGAGACTTGCCGTGGACCGCGATCACTTCCTGGATCGTGGCCGAACCAATCAGCCATCCACGGGCCTTGTTGATCCCGGCCAATGCTTTCTGGATGTCAAAGGGGTGCAACCACACTCCCTGAATCCAGCCCACCTCGGGCACGGGAACATGCCAAGCCTCATAGGCCATTTCATTGGCCAGATTCCAAACCTGATTGACCTCGAACCCCATGCGATCAAGCACCTTGGCGTGCCGGTCTTTCACCCGCACGCTCAGGGTCTTGATGATGGTTTTGGCGGCATCAGTCAACTCAAGGTCTCCAGAGCCTACTTCGCAATGAAAAATACTATAACAAAAGCCGCCTTCGGCGAGCGCTATCCCTCCCCACGGCTAAAGCCGGGGGCTTCTCGCGCATCACGGTGATCCATTTCCTGTTTCAGGTCAGGTTTGCCACGCGCCCCCGAGCATTCCGCTCAGGGTAGGCACGGACGGGACCGGGACAGGCTTGCCGAGGATGAGGGGTCACCTCACGGCCGTTCATCCAGTTCTGCCCCTTCCTTCTTCACCGGCAGCATGACGTTGCGATCCACGCCCATCACCAGGGCCACGGCCGCCGCCACGTAAATGGATGAGTAGGTGCCCACCACGATGCCGATGATCAGGGCCAGGGCAAAGTTCTGGATCACGGCGCCGCCCAGCAGGTACAGCGCCAGCAGCACCAGCAGGGTGGTCACGCCGGTGATGATGGTACGGGCCAGGGTCTCGTTCACGGAGAGGTTCATCACCTGCTCCGCCCCCTGCTTGCGCAGCTTGCGGAAGTTCTCGCGGATGCGGTCATAGACCACGATGGTGTCGTTGAGTGAATAACCGATCACCGCCAGCACCGCCGCCAGCACCGAGAGATCGAATTCCAGCCAGAACAGGGAGAAGATCCCCAGGGTGATGATGACGTCGTGGACCAGGGCGGTGACCGCCCCCACCGAAAAACGCCATTCAAAGCGCAGGGCCACGTAGATCAGAATCCCGATGAGGGCGTAGATCATCGCCAGACCGCCCTGCTCCCGCAGCTCCTCGCCCACCTGGGGGCCGACGAACTCCACCCGGCGCAGCTCCACGCCCGCCGGACCGCCGCCTCGCAACACGTCCAGGACCTCCTCGGACAGTTCCGCGGTGTTCTCGCCCTCGCGGGGCGCGAGCCGGATCAGCACGTCACGGGAGGTGCCGAAGTACTGCACCGTGGCCCGGCCGAAGCCGCCCGTCTCCAGCTGACTGCGGACTTGCTCCAACTCCACCACCTCCGGATACCCCACCTCGATGAGGGTACCGCCGGTGAAGTCGATGCCGAAGTTCAGGCCGCGAAAGCCCAGCAGCAGCAGGGAAGCGACGATGAGCACCAGCGAGACCGCCAGGGCGATACGGCGCTGCCCCAGAAAATCGATATTGGCCTTGGCAAAGTTGAGCTTCATGGTCGTCCCCGGGTCAGATGGCCAGCGTCTTGAGGCGACGCTGACGTCCGTAGGTCAGGTTGATGATGGCGCGCGTCACCACGATGGCCGTGAACATGGACACCAGGATGCCGATGGACAGGGTGACCGCGAAGCCCTTGATGGGACCGGTGCCGAACATGAACAGCACCAGGGCCGCGATCAGGGTGGTGATGTTGGCATCGGCAATGGTCGAGAAGGCGCGGTCATAGCCGGCCTTGATCGCCGCCTGGGGTGAATTGCCGTTGCGCAACTCCTCCCGTATGCGTTCGAAGATGAGTACGTTGGCGTCCACCGCCATGCCCACCGTGAGCACGATGCCGGCAATCCCCGGCAGGGTGAGCGTGGCCTGGAGCATGGACAGGATGGCCACGATCAGGATCAGGTTCAGGGTCAGGGCCACGTTGGCCACCAGGCCGAACACCCGGTAGTACAGGGCCATGAAAATCAGCACCAGGACAAAGCCGATGGCCACCGAGTTGAACCCCCGCTCGATGTTGTCGCGACCCAGGCTCGGGCCGACGGTGCGTTCCTCGACGATGCTCATGGGCGCGGCCAGGGCACCGGCACGCAGCAACAGGGCGAGGTTGCGGGCCTCGCGGGTGCTTTCAAGCCCGGTGATCTGGAAACGGCGGCCCAGCTGTTCCTGAATGCGGGCCACGTTGATGACCTCTTCCGTGCGGATGGTGCGCCGGACCAGTTCACCGTCCTCTTCCACCGTCTCGGTGCTGGTCTCGATGAAGACCACGCCCATCAGGCGGCCTACGTTCTCACCGGTGACCCGGCTGAAGATGCGGGCACCCTGGGCATCCAGGTTGATGAACACCGCCGGGCTGCCGCTGTCCTGGGCGATGCCGGAAGAGGCATCATTGATGAAGTCGCCGGTGAGCATCACCTGGCGCTGCAACAGCACCGGGGTGCCGTCACGTTCGAAATAGAGCCGGGAGTTGGCCGGGGAGCGTCCGGTTTCAGCCGCGGTGAAGGGGTCGTTGCTCTCGTCCACCAGACGGAATTCCAGGGTGGCGGTGGCACCCAGGATTTCCTTGGCCCGGGCGGTGTCCTGCACGCCGGGCAACTGGACCACGATGCGGTCCTCGCCCTGCTGCTGGATCACCGGTTCCGCCACGCCCAGTTCGTCCACCCGGTTGCGCAGGGTGGTGATGTTCTGCTGCAGGGCCAGGCGCCGCTGGGCCGACAGATAGTCGGAGGTCACGGTACCGCTGAGACGGAACACCTCGCCGGACTGGGTGGTACGGAAGTCCAGATCCCCCCGGTATTCCCGCCGCAGTACCCGCAGGGCCTCGTCACGGCTGTCGGCATCGGCAAAGCGGGCATGCACGCCGTCGGCATCCCGCTCCACGCTCAGGTAGCGGATGCGGGCATCCCGCAACTGGGTGCGGAATTCGCTGGTGTAGCGCTCATAGATGTTGTCGGCCACCGCATCCATGTCCACTTCCATCAGGAAATGGACCCCCCCCCGCAGGTCCAGACCCAGGGACATGGGGCGGGCGTTGATGGCGCGCAGCCAGCCGGGGGTGGCGGGGGCCAGGTTCAGCCCCACCACATGGTTCCCCGGCAGGGCCGTGCGCAGGATGTCCGCCGCCAACAGCTGGTCATCGGCGCTGTTGAAGCGCAGCATGAACTGGGCCCCGTCGAACTCCGTGGACTTCACGTCCACGCCCCGCCCTTCCAGCACGGCCTGGATTTGCAGTCGGGTGTCTGCGTCCACTACGTCCGTGGCGGAATTGGCCACCTGTACCACCGGATCCTCCGGATACAGGTTGGGGAGCGAGTAGATCACGCCCACCAGCATGACGACCACGATCAGGACATACTTCCAGTAGGGGTATTGGTTCATGACGGGACCAGATGGGGACTGATGAAATGATAAGGTCGGATCAGATGTCCTTGATCGAACCCTTGGGCATCACGGTGGCCACGGCCTGGCGCTGGACGTTGACCACGACGCCTTCGGAGACTTCCACCTTGATGAAGTTTTCGGTCACCTGGGTGATCTTGCCCACCAGGCCGCCGTTGGTGACGATCTCGTCGCCCTTGTTCAGGCCGTCCACCATGGCCTTGTGTTCCTTGGCGCGCTTGCTCTGGGGGCGGATGATGAGGAAGTACATGATCGCGAAGAAGATCACGATCATGATCAGGAATTCGATGAAACCACCGCCGGCGGGCTGCCCGGTCTGGGCGTAGGCATCGGAAATGAAGAAGTTCATGGGCGGGACTCCTTGAATTGAATGGATAATCGGTAGGGTTGGGGATGCTTGAAGGGCGCCATTATGTCACAGACCGTGGGGTTTGCGCGCGCCGCTCATGGAAGGCACGGGCCCACGTCTCCAGGGTGCCGGCGGCGATGGCCTGGCGCATCTCCCGCATCAGGGTCTGGTAGTAGTGCAGGTTGTGGAGGGTGGCCAGACGGCTGGCTAGGATCTCGTTGCACTTGTCCAGATGCTTCAGATAGGCCCGGGAATAGTGGCGACAGGTATAGCAGTCGCATTCCGGATCGATGGGCTGGGTGTCGTCCCGGAACCGGGCATTGCGAATCCGCATCACCCCGTCATGGGTATAGAGAAAACCATTGCGGGCATTGCGGGTGGGGATGACGCAATCGAACATGTCCACCCCCCGGCGCACCGCTTCGACGATATCCTCCGGCTTGCCCACCCCCATCAGATAGCGGGGCCGATCCACCGGCATCAGCGGGGTGAGCCCGTCCAGCACCCGGTTGCGCTCCGCTTCCGGCTCGCCCACCGACAGCCCGCCAATGGCGTAGCCGTCAAAGCCGATCTGCATCAATCCTTCCAGGGAGCGGCGCCGAAGGTCGGCGTACATGCCGCCCTGGACGATGCCGAACAGGGCCGACGGATTGTCGCCGTGGGCCACCCGGGAACGGGCCGCCCAGCGCAGGGACAATTCCATGGAGTGGCGGGCCTGGTCCTCGGTGGCGGGATAGGGCGTGCACTCATCGAAGATCATGACGATGTCCGAACCCAGCGCCCGCTGGACTTCCATGGAGCGCTCGGGGGTGAGCAGGATCTTCGAGCCGTCCACCGGCGAGGCAAAACGCACCCCCTCTTCCGTGATCTTGCGCAGCTTGGCCAGGGAAAATACCTGGAACCCGCCGGAATCCGTCAGGATCGGCCGCTCCCAGTGCATGAAGTCGTGCAGATCCCCATGGGCCCGGATCACTTCGGTACCGGGCCGGAGCATGAGATGGAAGGTGTTGCCCAGGATGATCTGGGCACCCAGACCCTCCAGTTCCTCGGGGGTCATGGCCTTGACCGTGCCGTAGGTGCCCACGGGCATGAAGGCCGGTGTATCCACCACGCCACGGTCGAAGATCAGGCGCCCGCGGCGCGCAGCCCCGTCCCGGGCCATCAATTCAAACTGCATGTATCAAGGTTCCGTTGGTTCAAGGGGCCGGCGGGTCATGAACATGGCGTCGCCGTAACTGAAAAACCGGTAACGCTCGCGCACCGCGTGCCGGTAGGCCGCGAGCACCTGATCCCGGCCGGCAAAGGCACTCACCAGCATCAGCAGGGTGGATTCGGGCAGATGGAAATTGGTCACCAGGGCGTCCACCACCCGATAATCGTAACCGGGCACGATGAACAAACGGGTATCACCCTCGAACGGCGCCAGCGCGCCACCCCGGGCGGCGCTTTCCAGGCTGCGCACGCTGGTGGTGCCCACCGCCACCACCCTGCCACCCCGGGCCTTGCAGGCCGCCACCTGATCACAGGTCCGTGCCGATACCTGTACCCATTCGGCGTGCATCACATGTTCCCGGATGTCCTGCACCCGTACCGGCTGGAAGGTGCCCGCCCCCACATGCAGGGTCACGGAAGCCGTTTCGACCCCGCGGGCGCGAATCCGTTCCAACAGGGCTTCATCGAAATGCAGGCCGGCCGTGGGCGCGGCCACGGCCCCGGGGCTGCGGGCAAACACGGTCTGGTAGCGCCGGCGGTCGTCCTGGGTATCGGGACGATCTATATAAGGTGGTAACGGCATGTGACCATGGCGCTCCAGCACCTCCAGCACCGGATCGGTGAAGCGCAGCCGGAACAGGTCACCCTCCCGGCCCAGTACCTGGGCCTCGGCCGCCTCTTCCAGCCACAGCCAGACGCCGGCGCCGGGGGATTTGCTGGCGCGCAGATGGGCCAGCACCTGATGCCGGTCCTCCAGCCGCTCCACCAGCACTTCCACCCGTCCGCCGGAGTCACGCTTGCGGCCGTGCAGGCGCGCGGGGATCACGCGGGTGTCATTGAATACCAGCAGATCGCCGGGCCGCAGCAGGTCCGGCAGGTCCCGGACATGCCGGTCGGCCAGCGCGCCGGAGGCGCCGTCCAGGTGCAGCAACCGGGAGGCGCTGCGCTCCGGCAATGGCGCCTGGGCGATCAGCTCGGGGGGGAGATCAAAGGTAAAGTCACTGACTTGCATGGCGCGCGATGGTATCAGGAACCGTGGGGGGGGGCCATCGACATGAGAGGGACCTGATCGGTCGGTACCAAAATACTATTGGCGAAGACCATGCCGGATCGTTATAATGCTCAATCCCCACCTTGCCGGGATGGCGGAACTGGTAGACGCGCCGGACTCAAAATCCGGTTCTGGAAACAGAGTGCGAGTTCGATTCTCGCTCCCGGCACCATGAGAAACCCAAAAGGTCTGCGTGGCAGTACGGTGCCTGACAACAGGACACCCATGCCACCTCCGGCCTTTCAAGCGGCCACCGCCACGAGGAGCGCGGATGTCCGCTTCATCACGACATCCATCCCCATCCGCTTTTCGCGTTTCGCAGGTATTCCCTTGAATCAAGTACAGACCAATTCGGCCGATTTCCGTGCCCTGGGCCTCATTGAGCCCGTTCTGACCGCCCTGAACGAGGCCGGTTATGAAGTCCCCACCCCCATCCAGGCCCAGAGCATCCCGCCGCTGCTCGCCGGACAGGACCTGCTGGGCCAGGCCCAGACCGGTACCGGCAAGACCGCGGCATTCGCCCTGCCCCTGCTCTCGCGCCTGGACCTGAGCCGCAAGGACACGCAGATCCTGGTGCTGGCCCCCACCCGCGAGTTGGCCATCCAGGTGGCCGAGGCGTTCCAGACCTATGCCCGGCATCTGCCCGACTTCCATGTCGTGCCCATTTACGGTGGCCAGTCCTACAGCGTGCAGCTGCGTCAGTTGCGTCGGGGCGCCCAGGTGGTGGTGGGCACCCCCGGCCGGGTCATGGACCACATGCGCCGGGGCACCCTGAATCTGGAGGGTCTGACCGCCCTGGTGCTGGACGAAGCCGACGAGATGCTGCGCATGGGCTTCATCGACGATGTGGAATGGGTGCTGGAACAGACCCCCCAGAGCTGCCAGCTGGCCCTGTTCTCCGCCACCATGCCCGACGTGATCCGTCGGGTGGCGCGCAAGCACCTGAAATCGCCCCATGAAGTGCGCATCGCCGCCACCACCACCACCGCCAATACCATTCGCCAGCGTTACTGGCGGGTCAGCGGCCTGCACAAGCTGGACGCCCTCACCCGCCTGCTGGAACACGAGGACTTCGAGGCCATGATGGTGTTCGTGCGGACCAAGACCGAGACGGTGGAGATCGCTGAAAAGCTCACCGCCCGGGGTTACGCCGCCGAGGCCCTGAACGGGGACATCCCCCAGAAGCTGCGGGAGCGCACCGTGGATCGGCTCAAGCGTGCCCAGCTGGATATCGTGGTGGCCACGGACGTGGCCGCCCGCGGCCTGGATGTGGAACGCATCAGTCACGTGGTCAATTACGACATCCCCCACGATACCGAGTCCTATGTCCATCGCATCGGTCGAACCGGCCGCGCCGGTCGCAAGGGCGAGGCCATCCTGTTCGTGGCACCCCGGGAGCAGCGCATGCTGCAGGCCATCGAACGGGCCACCCGCCAGCCCATCGAACCCATGCACATGCCCTCCGCCCGGGACGTGAACGAGCGTCGCATCGAGCGCTTCAAGCAGACCATCACCGACACCCTGGTGGGCGAGGATCTGTCCTTCTTCCAGAATCTGGTGGCCGAATACGTTCAGGAACATGATGCCGACCCCCGGGAAGTGGCCTCCGCCCTGGCCCACATGGCCCAGGGTGACTCCCCCTTCCTGCTGGACGAGCGCTCAAACCCTGCCCCTCGCGCCATGGACGCGGAGCGGGAGCGAGCCCCCATGGCGCGGGAACGCGGCCCCAGGGAACGGGATGCCGGACCGCGTCGCGCCCCCAGGGGTGCCGGGCGCGGCGGGGAAGATACCGGCATGCAGAGCTATCGGGTCAATGTGGGCCAGGTCCACGGCCTCAAGCCCGGCAACCTGGTGGGCGCCATCGCCAACGAGGCGGGGCTGGACAACCAGCACATCGGCCGCATCAACATCGGCCCTGAGTCTTCCACCGTGGACCTGCCGGCCGACCTGCCCCGGGAGCTGCTGCAACATCTGAAGCAGGTCTGGGTGTGCGGACAGCGGCTGAACCTGGCGCCCGCCGACGGCCGGGAAGAGGTCGGCGGCTTCGGCGGCGGCTTCCGTGACCGTCGCGGTCCCGGTGGTCCCGGCGGCAAGCCGCCCCGCGGCGCAGGCCCGAGAAAGCCCGGCGGACGTCCCGGCAAGCCCGGCATGGACCGCCCCGGCATGGACCGCCCCGGCATGGACCGCCCCGGCAAGCCCCGCCGTCGCGGCATGTAAGCACCGGATCCGGCTCCGGCCGGACCGACCAAGGCCCGGTTCCGCCTGATCAGCGGACCGGGCTTTTTTATTGCCCGCATTCATCAATGACGCTTACTTTTCTGATAAAAAAAATCTTGTTGCAGTTTTCTACACAAGGTTTATAAGGCGTCGTAAATCACAACAACCTTGGAGATATGACAGCATGGCAAGGGCCCCCGATTCCCTTCTGGCGGATGATGAGGACGACAGCGTTGACTGGAAGGAATCCGATAGCTCCGCACGCCTGTCGGCGCGCCGCTCCCTGGAGCTGCTTCTGGAGCGCAGGGCCCTGAAGCGTCAGCTGGAAGATGCCTTCGACGAGAATGGTTCGGGTCTGCAAGACCTGGACTGGTAAGTAGTTTGCTAATTGATCAAGGCTCGGGAAGCCCGTCCGGCGCCATCTGCAGGACCAGGGACACGCGGCGATTCTGTGCCCTGCCCTGAGGGGTGTCGTTATCCGCCACCGGCTGCGTGTCGGCGAACCCCGTTGCCTGCAGGCGCTCGGGCGCCACGCCTTCACTGATCAGCTGACGCACCACCACCGTGGCCCGGGCCACGGACAGCTCCCAGTTGGAAGGGAAGCGGTCGGTGGCGATGGGCACATTGTCCGTATGGCCCTCCACGGTCACCCGCGCCACCTCGGGCCCGAAGATGGGGGCCAGACGGCCGAGCAGCGCCACCCCCTCTCCCAGCAACTCCGCCCGACCACTGGCAAACAGGATACCTTCGCGCATCCGCAGCTCCACCTGACCCGGCGTGGTCAGCACTTCCACATCCTCCAGGCCACCGCTCTCGGCCAGGGATTCGGTCAGATCCCTGGCCAGGCGCTCTGCCTTGCCGGGGGAAGGGGCCGGAGGGATGGCCTCCACAATGGGAGGCACGATGGTTTCCTGACGGGGATACCCCAGTTCCACCGCCAGGGAGTCCACCAGCTTGAGGTGGCTTTCCGCGTCCACGGTGGTATAGGCCAACAGGATCACGAACAGCACCAGCACCAAGGTCAGCAGATCCACATAGATCAGCAGCCAGGCGTGATCGTCGTCCCGTTCGCCCAAGGGCTCCGCAAGGGCACTCCGCGACCAGGGCGGTGGAAAATGGGGCGCGGCCTCCAGTTCATCCTTGAGCAGCTGCCGCCGCAGATCCTGATCTTCGCTGTCGCCCTCGTCCCCAACCGAATCAACGGGGGCGTGAGGCGCCGGCCTTCGGGGAGGCAGGGTCACGACGTTCCTCCTTCATCCTCAGATCGTCCTGATGGTGGGCCATGAAGGACTTGAGGGTCTCCCGGATATAGGCCGGGGAACGCCCCTTGCGCATCAGGGTGACCCCTTCAAGCACCATGTTCATCAGGATGATGCGCTCTTCCGTGCGTCGTTCCAGCTTGATGGCTATGGGCTTGAAGACCAGATTGGCCAGGATCAGTCCGTAGAAGGTAGTGATGAGGGCCACCCCCAGATTCACCGCAATCACCGTAAAGTCGTTGGTATCGGTGGCCAGCAGCATGTTGATCAGGCCGATCAGGGTACCCAGCATGCCGAAGGCGGGGGCATACATGGCCATGGTGCGGAAGATCTGGGCCTCGGCATGCTCGCGCCGCCGCAGCTGGCTCATGCGCCATTGCAGGAGGTCGTTGATGTCTTCCATGGGAGTGCCGTCGATGACCAACTGCACCCCGGTGCGCAGGAACGGGTTGCGAATCCCGTCGAGCCGGTTGTCCACCGCCGCCAGCTTGCCGCTGAACCAGAGTCTGGACACCTCGACGATCTCTTCCATGTCCTCGCGGAAGAAATAGCGCTCATTACGCAGCACCAGCAGGAAGACCCGGAACACCCGCACCACTTCATGCAGGGGATAACTGAGCAGGGTGGCGGCGATGGTGCCGCCCACCACGATGCCCAGACCGGGCAGATTGAGGAACACCCCCAGATCCTGGGAGGTGAAGGCGATCACACTGGCCAGCAGCACTACACCGCCGATCATGCCCAGCAAGGTGGAAGGGTTCATGGGATCGAGTGTAATGCGGAGCAACGGTGAAACACCAGAAGGATCACCCGCCGCCCTCCAGCAGCGCCATGAGTCCGGCCTCGTCCAGGACGTCAACCCCGAGTCCGCGCGCCTTTTCCAGCTTGGACCCGGCGGCCTCGCCCGCAATCACGGCGGTGGTCTTGCGGGAGACACTGCCGGACACCCTGGCGCCCAGCGCTCGCAGGCGATCGGCCGCCTCCTCCCGGGTCAGGCTGCTCAGGGTGCCGGTCAGCACATAGGTGCGACCGGCCAGGGGCAGGTCATCGGCATTGCGGGGTGCCTGTTCCTCCCAGTGCACTCCCGCCTCCCGCAGTTGCCGGATCACTTCCCGGTTATGGGGCTGACGAAAGAAGGTGGCCACGTGGGCCGCCACCTTGGGACCCACGTCCGGGACCACCATCAGGGCCGCTTCGTCTGCCTGCATCAGGGCATCCAGACCACCGAAGTGGGCAGCCAGGGCCCGTGCCGTGGATTCGCCGACCTCGCGGATACCCAGGGCGAAGATGAAGCGATCCAGACGGGTGTGCCGACTGCGTTCCAGGGCCTGAACAAGATTGGCCGCGGACTTCTCTCCCATACGCTCCAGGGCCGCCAGAGCGGGTGTCTGCAGGCGGTAGAGATCATCCACATGCTCCACCAGTCCCCGTTCCACCAGCTGTTCGATGAGCCGCTCACCCAGGCCCTCGATATCCATGGCCCGGCGGGAGGCGAAATGGCGGATGGCCTCCCGTCGCTGGGCGGCGCAGTACAGCCCCCCGGAGCAGCGGGACACCGCCTCCCCTTCGGGACGCTCAATGGTCGAACCGCAGACCGGACATTGCTCGGGCATGACGATGGGGCGGGCATCCATCGGCCGATCCGCCGCCACCACGGCCACCACCTCGGGGATCACGTCACCGGCCCGGCGGACGATGACCCGGTCGCCGATGTGCACATCCTTGCGCCGGATCTCGTCCATGTTGTGCAAGGTGGCATTGCTGACGGTAACGCCGCCCACGAACACCGGCTCCAGGCGGGCCACCGGCGTGATGGCGCCGGTGCGTCCCACCTGGAATTCCACCTCCCTCAGCCAGGTCATCTGTTCCTGGGCGGGATACTTGTGGGCGATGGCCCAGCGCGGAGCGCGGGAGACAAACCCAAGGGCCCGCTGCAGATAAAACCGGTTCACCTTGTACACCACGCCGTCGATCTCGTAGGGCAGCGTGTCCCGCAACTCACCGATGCGCCGGTAATAGGCCAGACAACCCTCCCCGCCCGCGACCACATCCCGCTCGGGACAGACCCGCAGCCCCCAGTCCGCTAGGCGATCCAGGGTATCCCCGTGGTTGTCGGGCATCTCGGCGCCTTCCACATGCCCGACGCCGTAGGCGAAAAAGCTCAGGGGACGCCGGGCGGTGATCTCCGGGTCCAGCTGGCGCAGGCTGCCGGCGGCGGCGTTGCGGGGGTTGACGAAGACCTTTTCCCCCCGTTCCCGGGCCTGGGCATTGAGGGCCTCGAAGCGGGCCTTCTCCATGTAGACCTCGCCACGGACTTCCAGGCGCCGGGGATGACCGCTCCCCCGCAGGCGCAAGGGAATGGCGCGCAGGGTACGGATATTGACGGTGACATCCTCGCCGGTGGTGCCGTCTCCCCGGGTCGCGCCCCGCACCAGCAGACCGTCTTCATAGATGAGGCTGACCGCCAGACCGTCCAGCTTGGGTTCGACGGCGTATTCCACCGGGGTGTCGTCGTCCCATTCCAGCCGTTCCCGCACCCGGCGGTCGAAGGCCAGCACGTCGGCCTCCTCGAAGGCGTTGTCCAGGGACAGCATGGGCAGCAGGTGGACCGCTTCGGGAAAGGCTTCCAGGCGGGTCCCGCCCACCCGCTGGGTGGGGGAGTCGGGGGTGACCAGCGCCGGATACCCGGCTTCCAGGTCGCGCAGCTCCCGCAGCAGCGCATCATAGGCCGCGTCCGGTATCTCGGGGTCATCCAGGACGTAGTAGCGGTGATCGTGACGGGCAATCAGGGCGCGCAGAGCTTGCGCCCTGTCGCGGACGGTGTCGGGAATGGAGGCAGACATGGGCAGTGAGGTCCGTTATCGCCCCGCCGATCCCAGGCCCGCGCGCAACTGCCAGCGGCGGATGTCCTCGCGGATATGTTCGCTGCCCTGACGGGTCAGGACGCTGCGGGAGGCGTCCAGCACCTGCCCCTTGAGACGCTCCGCCAAGCCCTCGGCGCAGTGGTACATGGCATCGAAACTCTCCACCGCGTCGCAGGGTCCCGGCAGCTGCAGGAACAGGGTCACCCCCGGGGTGGTGAATTCATCCAGGAACTGGGGATCGAACGTCCCCGGGTTGAGCATGTTGGCCAGGCTGAAGACCGGCAACTGGCGCCGGCCGTCCGTCACCAGGTAGTGATAGATGTTCATGTCGCCGAACTCCATCCCCTCCGCAGTCAGGGCGGTGGCCAGGTCCACGCCGAGGAAACGGTCGTCCTCGCTGGCGACCACATGCAGCACCACCAGCTTTTCCCGGGGCACCTCCGGTTTCACGGGGCGCTCGGCCGGCGCCGCCGGGGCAGACGCCGGCGGCGGCTCCATGGCCTCGATGGGTTCCACGGGCTCGACCGAAGACGTCGCCGAGCCCGCCGATCCGGCCTTCGAGGTCTCCCGGACCGGTCGACGCGCCTCCGGCGCCCCGCCCAGGCCGGGGATCTTCGGCAACCGCCCCAGCAGACCGGAGCCGGATGCCTTGCCGGCGGACCGGGCGGTCTTTTCCTGTCGGGTCTGCGCGGTGGACGCGGCCTTCTTCACGGTCATGGCCACGGGTCGGTCCCGGACCTCGTCCGCCACCAGATCCCCCAGGCCGTCCAGTTCATCTCCCGCGCGAGGCGGTTCCTGGAAGCCGTCATCGGCCCGGATGTGCACATGCTCTAGTTCATCCGGCTCCAGCTTTTCCCGGGGCAACTCACGCCGTCGCCTGGGCGCCCGCATGCGGCCGGCCAGGTAGATGCCGACAAGAATCATGATCCCCAGTATCAACAGAATCCAGCGCAACGTATCCATCTCCCGGGTCCTTCTTGGTTGTGTCTTCAGGCAGTGGCCATCTGGGCGGCTTCTTCCACGTCCACGGTCACCAGACGGGAAACCCCCGGTTCCCGCATGGTCACGCCCACCAGTTGATCGGCCAACTCCATGGTTGTCTTGTTGTGGGTGATGAAGATGAACTGTACCCGTTCCGACATCTCCCGTACCAATGCGCAAAAACGCCCCACGTTGGCTTCATCCAGAGGGGCGTCCACCTCGTCCAGCATACAGAACGGCGCCGGGTTAAGCTCGAAGATGGCGAACACCAGGGCCACGGCCGTGAGCGCCTTTTCGCCACCGGACATGAGGTGAATGGTGGACAGACGCTTGCCCGGCGGACGGGCCATCACCGCGATCCCGGTGGACAGCAGATCATCCCCGGTCATCTCCAGATGGGCCTGCCCGCCGCCGAACAGGCGGGGGAACATCTCCTGCAGCCGTCCGTTCACCCGCTCAAAGGTATCGCGAAAACGGCTCCGGGTCTCCCGGTCGATGCGCTGAATGGCATTTTCCAGGGTCTCCAGGGCCTGCATCAGGTCATTGTACTGGGCATCCAGGTAGGTCTTGCGCTCGTTCTGGGCCTTGTACTCATCAATGGCCGCCAGGTTGATGGGGCCAAGGCGCGCAATCCGCTGCCCCAGATCGTCCACCTGACGTTGCCGATCCGCCACCGTGGCCGCCGGGTCCAGGTCCTCAAGCAACGGGGCCAGGGTGAAACCGGTGTCCTGCAGCTGCTCCAGAACCGTCTGTCTGCGCACCTTAATCTCCTGCCAAGCCATGCGCAATTCATCCAGACGGTCGCGCAGGGTTTCCGCCTCCCGCTCGGTCCCCAGGCGCTGCTGGTCCTTGTCCCGCATCCCGGCCTCCAGGGCCTGGACCCCGGCACGGGCCTGGCTCAGGGCATGTTCCACGTCCATGCGGTCCTCCACCAGGGTGGCCAGGGTGTCTTCCAACTCACCGATGGGAGCCTCGGCATCGTCCAGGGCGGTCTGCAGGTCTTCCAGACGCGCCTGCAGCTGACCGGATTGGCCCCGCAGGCGCTCCAGGGCCTGACGGGTGGCATCCCGGGCGGCCCGCAGGGTCTGCAGCTTCAGGGCCATGCGATGCACCGCCTCCCGGCGGGCCTGGGCCTCGGTCCGGATCATGTCCAGGTCACGGCGCAGGCCATCCCGGTCCTGCTCCAGGGACTCCCGTTCCCGGGCCAGCACCTCCATCCGGGTAACGGCCTCATTGCGGCGACGGGTGGCCTGCTGCAGGGCTTCCTGTTCCTGCAGGCGCTGGGCACGCACCTCGGTGATCTCACCTTCCACCCGCTGCATGCGGGTCTCCACCTGCTCCAGGCGGGTGCGGCGGTTGCTGAGCTGGGCATCCAGCTCACTGGCGGCCCGGTGGGCCTGGTTCAGTTCCACCTGGGCCTGGTCACGCCCGGCCTCCAGCTCGCGCAGGCCTTCACGCCCCTCTTCCAGATCCTGCTGCCGGCTCTCCAGCGTCTCCTGCAGGGCCTGCATCTCTTCCCTGAGCTGGCGCAGTTCCCGGTCCCTGCCGATCAGACCCGCATGTTCGTCCCGGTCCCGGGCCACTCTGAGCCAGCGCCGTCCCAGCCAGATCCCCTCCGGGGTGATCACGGATTCCCCGGGGCCCAGGCGAGGGCGCAGGGCCAGGGCGGTCGCAAGGTCCGCGGCGACATGGACATCCGCCAGCAGGTCGAGCAGCGGAACGGGGCCGCGCACCCGGTCCGCCAGTCGGTCTGGGGCCGGGGCATCGTCGGCGCCGGTGATATCGTCGGTTTCCCAGGCCAGCAGATCCCCCTGTTCCAGGGAGGCGCAGACCTGGGCCACCGGGTCCAGGGCCGGCACGCAGATCGCTTCCAGGAACTGGCCCAGCACCGTCTCCACCGCCTTTTCCCAGCCGGGCGTCACGTCCAGCCCTTCTCCCAGACGGGGGGCATCCGCCAGTCCCTGCCGCTTGAGCCAGCCCATCACCGAGGCGGTCTGCTTGCCCAGAGCCGCCTGCTGCAGGGCTTCCAGGGAGGCCAGACGACCGCCCAGAGACTGGATGCGACGGCGCAGTTCATCCACCTGGCCTTGATGCAGACGGGTCTGTTCCCGGTTGTCATGAATCCGGTCGCGGGCCGACTGCAGCGCCTCGTCCAGGGTTTCCACCCGGGCATGGGCCAGCACGGACTGGTCTTCCAGGGTCTGGATCTCGGCGCGCAGGGCATCGGTGGACAGGGTTCCCTGCTCCTGGGTGAGACGGGACAGGCGCTCATCCACGGCGTGAATCTGACGTTCCAGTTGTTCCATGCGGGTCCGCTCCACCTGGGCCGCCTGGCTGGGTTCAGCCGCCCGCCGGTTGAAGTCTTCCCAGCGGCCCTGCCAGGCCCCCATGGCCTGCTCCGCCTGCAACAACCGTTCACCCATCTCTTCCAGAGCCTCGCTGCCCACGTCATGCTCCGGCTCCAGGGATTCCAGTTCGGTCAGCACTTCCACCAGGCGGGCTTCGTCATCCTGGATGTGGCGCCGGGTCTGGGCCAGGCCGTCCCGCACCTGCTCAAGCTCACGGGACTGCCGTTCCCGCAGTTCCCGGTGATGCTGGATGGACTGCTCGGTGCGGGAGATTTCGCTGCCCAGGCGGTAATAGCGGCCCTGGACTTCATTGAAGGTCTCGTTGGCATCCACCAGGGCCTCCCGGTCCTGCTCCAGCCCGGCTTCCAGCTGCCGCTGCCGGGCCACCGTGGCCTCCAGGCGGGTTTCCTGCGCCCGCAGTTCCTGCTCCCGGTGCCCGGACTCCGTTTCCAGATCCCTGAGTCGCAGGGCCATCAGTTCCGCCTTGAGACGGCGCTCTTCGTCCCGCCAGGCCTTGTAGCGCTCGGCCACGTCCGCCTGGCGTTGCAGGTGGCGCAGCTGCTTGTCCACCTCGTCGCGCAGATCCTGCAGGCGTTCGAGATTCTCGCGGGTATGGCGGATGCGGGTTTCGGTTTCCCGTCGCCGTTCCTTGTACTTCGAGATGCCTGCGGCCTCTTCCAGGTAGACCCGCAACTCTTCCGGCCGGGCCTCGATGATGCGGGAGATCATCCCCTGCTCGATGATGGCGTAGCTGCGGGGCCCCAGTCCGGTGCCCAGGAAGATGTCGGTGATGTCCCGCCGCCGGCAGCGGGTGCCGTTGAGAAAATACTGGGACTGGCCGTCCCGCGAGACGCGGCGCCTGATGGAGATCTCGGCGTACTGGGCGTACTGCCCCCCCAGCACCCCCTGGCTGTTGTCGAACACCAGTTCGATGGAGGCCTGGCCGACGGGCTGACGGGTGGAGGAGCCGTTGAAAATGACGTCGTCCATGGAGTCGCCGCGCAGATAGCGGGCGGAGGACTCCCCCATCACCCATCGCACGGCATCGATGGTATTGGACTTGCCGCAGCCGTTCGGCCCCACGATGCCCACCCGGTTGCTGGGCAGCAGGATGGTGGTGGGATCGACGAAGGATTTAAAGCCGGCCAGTTTGATCTTGCTCAGTCGCATCGAGAGGCGATTATTCCCAGTACGGTAGACGGGTTCCGGCACATTGGTGCAAAGGCGTAGAATATCAGGCTGTACCCACCACTGATGACCGGATATCGAACAGCATGTCGAGCCAGCCTAGCAAGACCCTGGAAACCTTTGAAAATCCAAAAAAGGATCGGGATTATACCATTCGCATCCGGGTGCCGGAGTTCACCTGCCTCTGCCCCAAGACCGGCCAGCCGGACTTTGCCGAGCTGCGACTGGAATACGTGCCTGATGAGCGGTGCGTAGAACTCAAGTCTCTGAAGATGTATGTGTGGTCATTCAGGGATGAAGGCGCCTTTCACGAGGCGGTGACCAACCGCATCCTCGGCGACCTAGTGGCGGCCACGGCGCCCCGCTTCATGCGTCTGACAGCGGAATTCAACGTACGTGGTGGTGTGTATACCACCGTGACGGCCGAGCACCGTGCCCCCGACTGGCAGCCGCCGCTGGAAGTGAAGCTGCCCTGACAGCCGGGTGCCCCGGTTGACCTGAGTCCGTCATTCCCGCACAAGCGGGAGTCCAGTGTGTGCAGCCCCCCCTGGGCTCCCGCTTTCGCGGGAGTGACGGCAGAGGGGGCATCGGCACTTCCCTACCGGAAGCGATTCATGGCGTCCTTGAAGGCCTTCGACATGTGCTCCCAGGCCGACTCCATGCCTTCGCGCATGTGCTCCCAGGCATCCTCGCTGGCATCCTGCAACTCGTGCATCTTTTCGCGGGCCTTGTCCCGCTGCTCCCGCATGGCCGCGAGCTGTTCCTCGTACTGGATCTTCATGTCCGCCTGGGCGGCCTGGGCCTTGGCCTCCAGCTTGTGGATCTCGGCGTTCCACTCATCCAGTCTGGCCTTGAGCTTTTCGATGTGAGCTTCGCGTTGACTCATGGTGACCTCCTTGATTCATTGATCGACGGCACAAGCGTTGCTTCACCGTCCCATGAGTCTAGACCATAGGCAGGGCGGCCGATCCGGGCCTACTTCACAGACTGCTGCAGCTGGCTCTGCCAGAGTCCGGCATAGACCCCCTGCCGGGCCAGGAGGGCATCATGGGTGCCCTGCTCCACCACCTGCCCCTGATCCAGCACGATGATGTGATCCGCATCCTGGATGGTGGAGAGCCGATGGGCGATGGCCAGGGTGGTGCGCGCCCGGGCAATCTCCTTCAAGGCCCCCATGATGGCCTGCTCCGAATGGGAATCCAGGGATGAAGTGGCCTCGTCAAGGATCAGGATGGGCGGGTCCTTGAGGATCACCCGGGCAATGGCGATGCGCTGTTTCTCACCGCCGGAGAGCTTGAGTCCCCGCTCCCCCACCACGGTGTCATACCCCTGGGGCAGGCGGGCAATGAAGTCTTCCAGATGGGCCAGACGGGCGGCCCGCCGCACGGCGGCTTCCGTGGCGCCGGGGCAGCCGTAGGCGATGTTGTAACGGATGCTGTCGTTGAACAGCACCGTATCCTGGGGCACCACGCCGATGGCCGCCCGCAGGCTGTCCTGGGTCACGTCCCGGATATCCTGCCCATGGATGCAGATACTGCCCTGATCCACATCGTAAAACCGGAACAGCAGCCGGGCCAGGGTGGACTTGCCGGCACCGCTGGCGCCGACGATGGCTACCTTATGCCCGGCGGGCACATGAAAGCTCACCCGATTCAGGATCCGCCGATCCGGACCATAGCCGAAACAGACGTCCGTGAACCGGATCTCTCCGCCATCGGCCACCAGCGCGCCCGCCCCGGGGCGATCCACTACCTTGGGCGGCTTGTCCATGAGACCGAACAGACGCTCGATGTTGATCAGGGATTCGCGGATCTCACGGTACACAAAGCCCAGGAAGTTCAGAGGGATGAACAGCTGGATCATGTAGGCGTTGACCATCACCAGATCCCCCACCGTCATCTCCCCGGCGGCCACCCGTGAGGACGCCATGATCATCATGACCGTGATGCCGCCGGCAATGATCAGGGCCTGGCCGGAGTTGAGCGCCGCCAGGGACAGGCGATTCTTCATCCGCGCCGACTCCCAGGCCTCCAGATCCGCGTCATAGCGACGGGCCTCGAAGGCCTCGTTGCCGAAGTATTTCACCGTTTCGTAGTTGAGCAGGCTGTCCACGGCGCGGGTGTTGGATCGGTTGTCCATCTGGTTGGCCTCACGCACGAAGCGGTTGCGCCATTCGGTCACGAAGATGGAAAAGATCACGTAGATGCCCACCGACAGCACCATGGTCACGGCAAAACCCGGACTCAGGATGAGCATCAGGATCACCGCCACCATGGCGATCTCCAACAGGGTGGGGATGATGTTGAAGACGGTGAAGCGCAGCAGGAAGCTGATGCCGGTGGTGCCCCGCTCGATGTCGCGGGTCAGGCCGCCGGTCCGCCGGGACAGGTGAAATCCCAGGTCCATCCGGTGCAGATGCTCGAATACTCGCAGGGAAACCCGCCGCATGGCCCGCTCCGCCACCCGGGCAAAGACGGCATCCCGCAACTCGCCGAAGAACACCGAGCCGAACCGCAGCAGGCCGTAGGCCAGCAGCAACCCCAGGGGAATGGCCACCAGGGCCGCCTCCACCGAGGGATCGAAGTGGTCCACGATGTACTTGAGGGCCACCGGTATCGCTACGTTGGCCAGCTTGGCCAGGGTGAGAAAGACCACGGCCAGAGCCACCCGCCCCCGAAATTCCATCAGGTAGGGCAGCAAGCTGCGCAGGATGCGCCAGTTGATAGGTTGATCGGAGTAGGCGTAGTCGGAGCGATGTCTCACAGGATTTCCGGCAAGAGGGCAAAGCCTCCGTTATACCCAATGAGATCGATCAAGGAAATATTCCAAAATGCCCGGCCTGCTGTTGTTTTGCGCACTGTAACTGAATAATCTCTTGTGGATCAGCCCTCTCCTCCCCACAGGAACACCCGCAACATGACTTTCAGCCTTCAGCAACATGGCATCAGCGTGGCAAAGGTGCTGCGCAACCCCTCCCCGGCAGTCCTTTATGAAGAGGCCCTGGCCCACGAACACGGCTCCGCCATCTCCGCCACCGGCGCCCTCATCGCCAAGTCCGGCGCCAAGACCGGACGTAGCCCCAAGGACAAGCGCGTGGTCCAGCATGACCACATCAACGACGATGTCTGGTGGGGGTCCGTCAACGTCGGCCTGGAAGCCGGCAGTTTCGACAGCCTGCGCACCCAGGCGGTGGACCATCTCAATACCTGCAGCCGCCTGTATGTCATCGACGGCTTTGCCGGCTGGGATCCCCGCTATCGCATCCGCATCCGGGTGATCTGCGAGCGGGCCTACCACGCCCTGTTCATGCAGAACATGCTGATCCGCCCCACCGCGGAGGAACTGGACAGCTACGGCGAGCCGGACTACGTGATCTACAACGCCGGCCGTGCCGCCGCCGACACCGGCATCCCCGGTGTGAAGAACAGCACCAGCGTGAGCCTGTGCTTTGATCGGCGCGAGTTCGTGATCCTGGGCACCGAATACGCCGGCGAGATGAAGAAGGGCGTGTTCACCATCATGAACTACATCATGCCCAAGCAGAACGTGCTCTCCATGCACTGCTCCGCCAACGAGGGCAAGGACGGCGACGTTTCCATCTTCTTCGGCTTGTCCGGCACCGGCAAGACCACCCTCTCGGCCGATCCGGACCGTGCCCTGATCGGTGACGACGAGCACTGCTGGAGCGACGAGGGGGTCTTCAACATCGAGGGCGGCTGCTATGCCAAGGCCATCAACCTGGACCCGAAGGCAGAGCCGGAAATCTTCAATGCCATCCGTTTCGGTGCCGTGCTGGAAAACGTGGTCTATGACCGGGACACCCGGGAAGTGAACTACGAAGACGGCACCATCACCGAAAACACCCGCTGCTCCTACCCGGTGGAATTCATTCCCAATGCCAAGATCCCCTGCACCGGTGGGCACCCGAGCCACGTGATCTTCCTCACCTGCGACGCCTTCAGCGTGCTGCCGCCGGTCAGCCGGCTGACCCCGGCCCAGGCCATGTACCACTTCATCAGCGGTTACACCGCCAAGGTGGCGGGCACCGAAATGGGCGTGACCGAACCGGAGGCCACCTTCTCCGCCTGCTTCGGCGCGCCCTTCCTGGTCTGGCACCCGACCCGCTACGCGGCACTGCTGGCGGAACGCATCCGCCGACATGACGTGCGCGTGTGGATGGTGAACACCGGCTGGAGCGGCGGCCCCTACGGCGTCGGCAAGCGCATGAGCATCGCCCACACCCGGGCCATCATCGATGCCATCCATGACGGTTCGCTGGACCAGGTGGAGACGGTGCAGGATCCCATCTTCGGGGTGCACATCCCGGTGTCCTGCCCCAACGTGCCGGACGAGGTGCTGGTGCCTTCCAACACCTGGCAGGACCCGCAGGCCTATCAGGAAACGGCCCGCAAGCTGGCCCGTCTGTTCCACGAGAATTTCAAGACCTACGCGGATCAGGCCAGCCCGGAACTGCTGGCGGCGGCACCGCGGGTGGAGTGAGTCTTTTTCCTCCCCTCACCCCAACCCCTCTCCCACAAGGGGAGAGGGGCTACCGCAGGAAAGCCCGCAACCGCACCACCGCCTGCTCCAGCACCGGCAGATCCCGGGTGTAGGCAAACCGCACATGGGAGCGGGCTAGGTGGTCGCCAAAATCCAGTCCGGGGGTGATGGCCACCCCCGCCACTTCCAGACAACGCTCCGCCAGGGCAAAGCTGTCCTCGCCGAAGGCGGTGCTATCCCCGTAGAGGTAGAAGGCACCACGAGGCGTCGCCGGTACCTTCAGGCCCAACTCCCGCAGGGCCGGCAACAGGAAATCCCGCCGTGCTCGAAAGGCATCCCTCCTGGCCTCCAGGATCTCCATGCAGGCCGGGGTGAAGGCGGCCAGGGCCGCATGCTGGGCCGGCGTGGAAGCGGCCAGGAACAGGTTCTGGGCCAGCTTGTCCAGCTCCCGCACACAGTCCCGGGGCGCCACCACCCAGCCCAGGCGCCAGCCGGTCATGCCGAAGAATTTGGAGAAGCTGTTGATGACGAACAGGTCCTCGGACAGGGCCGCCGCGGTGCCGTTCTCCCCTTCATACACCAACCCCTGATAGATCTCGTCCACGATCAGGGCGCCCCCCCGACCCTGGGTGAAGTCCAGCAGCTCGGACAGCAAGGCCCGGTCCGCCAGGGTGCCGGTGGGATTGGACGGGGTGGCCACCATGGCCGCCACGGTTCGCTCCGACCAGTGCCGGGCCAGGTGGGCCGCCGTGAGCTGGTAATCCGTCTCCGGCCCCACCGGCACCGATACCGCCTCGCCTTCAAAGGTGCGGACAAAATGACGATTGCAGGGGTAACCCGGATCGGTCATCACCACCTGGTCACCGGGATTGAGCAGGATCCCCATCACCAGCAGCAAGGCACCCGACGCCCCCGGGGTGATCACGATGCGCTCGGGGGCCACGTCCGCGCCCAGGACATCCTGGTAGTAGCGGGCGATGGCCTCCCGCAGGGCGGGCAGGCCGGTGGCCGGGGTGTAATGGGTGTGTCCCGCCTGCAGGGCGCGGATACCGGCCTCCACGATGGGGGCCGGGGTCTGAAAATCCGGTTCGCCGATCTCCAGATGGACGATATCCCGTCCCTGAGCTTCCAGACGCCGGGCGCGGGCCAGCAGGTCCATGACATGAAAGGGCTGGATGTGGGCCATCCGCCGGGCGATGGGGCGTGCGGGAGACATGGCGACGTCAGGACACCTCGGGCCGCATGTGGGGGAACAACAGCACATCACGGATGGAGGGTGAATCGGTGAACAGCATCACCAGCCGGTCGATGCCGATCCCCTCCCCCGCCGTCGGCGGCAGGCCGTGTTCCAGGGCCCGCAGGTAATCGGCATCAAAGTGCATGGCCTCGTCGTCACCGGCCTCTTTCTCCGCCACCTGGCGCCGGAAACGCTCCGCCTGGTCCTCGTAGTCGTTGAGCTCGGAGAAGCCGTTGGCGATCTCCCGGCCACCGACGAAGAATTCGAAACGGTCGGTGACGAAGGGGTCGTCGTCGTTGCGCCTCGCCAGGGGTGACACCTCGGTGGGATAGGCGGTGATGAAGGTGGGGTCCTTGAGCCGGGGTTCCACCGTCTTCTCGAAGATCTCGATCCACACCTTGCCCAGACCGTAACTGTCCTTGAGGGGGATGCCCAGTTGCCGGGCCACCTCGCGGGCACGGGCCTCGTCGTCCAGGTCGGCGGCCGAGAGCGCCGGATTGAAATGCAGGATGGCGTCCTTGACGGTCATGCGGGCAAAGGGTTGGCCGAAGTCATAGGTATCGCCCTGGTAGTTCACCAACGTGGTGCCCAGCACGTCCCGGGCCAGGGTGCGCAGCAGGTCTTCCGTCAGATCCATGAGCTCATGGTAGGTCACGTAGGCCTCGTAGAACTCCAGCATGGTGAATTCGGGGTTGTGCCGGGTGGAGAGCCCCTCGTTGCGGAAGTTGCGGTTGATCTCGTAGACCTTTTCGAAACCGCCCACCACCAGGCGCTTGAGGTACAGCTCCGGGGCAATGCGCAGGAACAACTGCATGTCCAGGGCATTGTGATGGGTGGCAAAGGGCCGGGCGGTGGCACCGCCGGGGATGGCCTGCATCATGGGGGTTTCCACTTCCAGGAACCCACGACGGTTCAGGTAATCACGGATCGCCTGGATGATGCGGGTGCGGACCCGGAAGGTCTCCCGCACCGGCTCGTTCATGATCAGGTCCACGTAACGCTGGCGGTAGCGGGTTTCCATGTCCGACAGGCCGTGGAACTTCTCCGGCAGGGGCCGCAGGGACTTGGTCAGCAGACGCAGGCTATCCACCTGCACCGACAGCTCGCCGGTCTTGGTCTTGAAGAGGGTTCCCTCCGCGCCCAGGATGTCTCCCAGATCCCAGGACTTGAAGTCCTGGTACACCCCTTCCGGCAGGGCATCCCGCTGCACGAAGAGCTGGATACGCCCGGACATGTCCTGCACCTGGGCAAAGCTGGCCTTGCCCATGACCCGTTTGGCCATCATGCGACCGGCCACGGATACCCGCACCGGGGCTTCCTCGAAGAAGGCATCGTCCCGCGCGTCGTATTCGGCGTGGAGTTCACCGGCCATGACGTTGCGACGGAAGTCGTTGGGGAAGGCGATGCCGCCTTCACGCAGACGGCCCAGCTTCTCCCGGCGCTGGGCAATCAGCTTGTTTTCGTCCTGGGTCTGGTCGTTCATTGGCTTGATCGGGTCCTGATGGGAATGCAGTGCGTGAAACGGCGGCTCAAAGCCCGCTCTTGAGGCTGGCTTCGATGAAGGGGTCCAGATCACCGTCCAGCACGGCCTGGGTGTTGCCCACTTCCACGCCGGTGCGCAGGTCCTTGATGCGGGACTGGTCCAGCACATAGGAACGGATCTGGCTACCCCAGCCGATGTCGGCCTTATTGTCTTCCATGGCCTGCTTCTCGGCGTTGCGCTTTTGCAGCTCCAGCTCATAGAGCTTGGCCTTGAGCTGCTTCATGGCCGTGTCCTTGTTCTTGTGCTGGGAACGGTCGTTCTGGCAGGCCGCCACCACGCCGGTGGGCACATGGGTGATACGCACGGCGGACTCGGTCCGGTTCACGTGCTGACCGCCGGCGCCGCTGGCACGGTAGACGTCGATACGCAGGTCCGCCGGATTGATCTCGATGTCGATGTCGTCATCCACTTCCGGGGACACGAACACCGAGGTAAAGGAGGTATGACGGCGGTTGCCGGAGTCAAAGGGGGACTTTCGCACCAGACGGTGGACGCCGGTTTCGGTGCGCAGCCAGCCGAAGGCATAGGGGCCGTCAAAGCGGATGGTGGCACTCTTGATGCCCGCCACGTCCCCTTCGGAGACTTCCATCAGTTCGGTCTTGAAGCCGCGACGCTCACCCCAGCGCAGGTACATGCGCAGCAGCATCTCCGCCCAGTCCTGGGCCTCGGTGCCGCCGGAGCCTGCCTGGATGTCGAGGAAGGCGGCGCAGCCGTCCATCTCGCCGGCGAACATGCGCTGGAACTCCAGCTCGCCCACCTGTTGTTCAAACCGTTCCAGATCGGCCTCGACGGTCTGGACGGTGTCCTCGTCGTTCTCTTCCTGGGCCAGTTCCAGCAGCTCGCGGGTCTCGCTCAGGCTATCGGTGAGGGTGGCCAGGTTGCCGACCACATGGTCCAGCTGGGCACGCTCGCGCCCCAGGGACTGGGCTTTTTCGGGGTCGTTCCAGATGTTGGGGTCTTCCAGTTCCCGACTGACTTCTTCCAGGCGCTCGCGCTTGGCATCGAAGTCAAAGATACCCCCTCAGGGCTTCCACACGCCCTTGCAGATCCTTGATTTGGGAAAACAGCGGGTTGAGTTCCAGCATCGCTCGGCCTTTCAACGCGGATGTGAATGGGGAAAAGCCGGATATTGTAGCAGAGGCCGCCGGAGGACGGGGGGAGACGCCTTACCCTCATCCCGCCCCTTCTCCCCGGTGGGGAGAAGGGAGTATCCGTGGTTGAACCTGGGTGCTTTGATGCTAACGCAGGTAGTCGAACAGGGACAGGCGCTGGACCTGCACATAGGTCTGCTGGGCCGCCTGCAGACTCACCTGTTGCAGGCTGAATCGGCTGATGGCCTCGGCATAGTCCAGGTCGCGGATCTGGGACAATGTGGTCTCCAGCTGCAGGATCTGCTCGGCGTTGAGATTCTCCTGGGTTTCCACGCCGTTGAGCCGGGCGCCCAGGGTGGCCTGGATGTCCAGGATCCGGCCCAGGCTCTGATCCAGTTCGGTCAGCTTGTCACCCACGCCCCCGGCGGCCTGAAATGCGGCGGGATCTTCCAGAGTCAGGATCAGCTTGCCGATCTCCTCGAACAACGCCGTGTTGGATGCACCGTCACCGAACACCTCGCCGCCGGGGTTACCCAGATTGACCCGGCGCACGGGACTGATGTCCACCTCCCGGCTCATGTCCGCGCCGGAATAGGCGTAGTTACCGGCATCAATGTCGACATCAAACGGCCTGGCATCCGAGGCATATCCCGAGAAGATATATTCCCCGTTGGCATCCCGGGCATTGGCCAGATCCACCAGACCTGCCAGCACCTGGCGCATCTCGGCGGCGATGTAACGCCGGGTTTCGTCGGTCTCGGTGCCGTTGTTGGCCCGCACGGTCAGTTCCCGGATACGCTGCAGACCGTCGGTAACCCCTCCCAGGGTACTTTCCGTCAGTCGCAGACGCTGCTCGGCCAGGGTGGCGTTGCGCTGGTACTGCTCGGTGCGCTCGATGCTGCTCTCGAACTTGAGGGTCTGCACGCTGCCGCTGGGATCATCGGACGGCCGCAGGATACGTCGACCGGTACTGAGCTGGTTCTGGGTCTTGGCCAGTTCCTGCTGCCGGCGCTGAATGACATCAATGCCATTCTGGAACATCTGACTGGTGGATATGCGCATGACTAACGCCTCACTGCCCCGATGAGGGTATCGAACAGGGTGTTGGTGATGGCAATGATCTGGGCCGACGCCTGGTAGGCCTGCTGATAGCGCAGCAGGTTGGCGGCTTCTTCATCCAGGTTCACGCCGGACACGCTTTCCCGCTGGGCCTTGGCATCCGCCAGCAGCCGCTCCTGGGCCAGGGAGGCCACCTCGGCCTGGCGGGTTCTCGTACCGATCCTGCCCACCAGTCCATCATAGGCCCCTTCCAGGGAGGTGGTACCGCCATTGAGGAAGTTGGTGGTCTGAACCTTCGCCAATGCCAGGGCATTGCGGTTGTCGCCGACGCCGCCCGGCTGGCCGGCCGCCGCGATCTCCTCGGGGTTCTTGATGGTCACGGCAATGTCCGCCGAGGCATTGCGGGTGGGACGGATGAGGAAACTGTCTCCAGCGGACCCCGAGGCAGGCATGGTGATGACCAGACCGTCCACCTTGATCTCATCCCCCGCGCCGTAACTCCCCAATTTCCGACCATCCGACACGCGGGTCAGATGCCACTCGCCGCCTTCATGGGTCAACCGATAGTCGCTGGCCTTGAGTTGCCCCCACTGACTCGGATCGGTATCGAAAGTCACCGTGGGATTGGGACCCGGGACCCCCTTGCCCGGCAATACTTCCGGAGTCGGCACTTTGAAAAACGCCTTGTCCGTCTCACCCAGCAGATCGTAACCTTGCCGATGCTGGTCATTGAACGCCAGGGCAAGCCCCACCGCCACCCGACCCAACTCGTTGTGCGCCACATCCAGCACGTTGTTGCGGACTTCCAGCAGTCCTCCCAGCTGCCCACCCGTCATCTGACGGGTGATATCGACGGCCTTGTCTCCCGTGCCGAGCCGGATTTCCAGGGGCATGCCGGGGGTGGAAGGCACCGCGTTCAGGGGCGTTGCCCGGTCTCCCAGGACCACCCCCTGCCCGCGCCCGATGAAGACATTCATCGCCCCATCGTCCTGCTCGACCGTGGTCACATCCACATAACCCGACAGTTCCAGGATCAGCTGATCCCGCTTGTCCAGGAGATCGTTGGGTGGCTGTCCTCGCCCCTGGGCACTGACGATCTGGGCGTTCAGGCGGGCAAGGGCTTCGGTGATGTTGTTGATTTCCTGCACCGAGTCGCCGATCTGACCATCGACGATGAACTGCTGGTCCTGGAATCGCTGATGCAGAAAATTGAACCGGTCGACCAGAGATTCGGCTTCCGACAGCAATACGGTGCGGTTGGCGCTGGAGGTGGGATCATTCGCCACGCCCTGCACCGCGGAAAAGAAGTTCTGCAGGGCGGGGGCCAGGCCCACGGAGGGATCCGCCACCAGATTGTCCACCCGGCTCAGGGAGTCATGAAGCGTGTCGTAGTAGCGACTGGTGGAGGTGGTGTTGCGCAGTTGGGTCTGGATGAATTCGTCATACATGCGGCGGATGGTCGTGCCCTGCACGCCGTTGCCGATATAACCGGCGCCCGTGAACCCCGCCGGCCGGGTGGCCACTTCCGCGCGCTGACGGCTGTAGCCTTCCGTGTTGACGTTGGCAATGTTATGCCCCGTGGTATTCAATGCCCGCTGGGCGGTGTTGAGTCCCGAGGTCGCAATATTGAATAGTCCGCCGCCGCTCATGACAGCCTCCCGGCGAACCACTTTGCCTGATACTCGATGAAATGCTTAAACATGGTGTTTCCCTCCATCAGGATGTCGGCGGCAAGGTGCCGGACTTGAGCGTGGCCAGGATGTCACTCAAGGTACCCCGCTCCAGGATATTAAGGATCTTGTCGGCATAGGCCGGGTCGGTGGCATAACCGGCCGCCTGCAGGCCCCTCACATAGGCCTCCGCGTCCCCCGCCACTTCCAGGGCCTGGCGATAGCGGGGATTGGTCTGCAGGAAATTCACATAATCGGCAAAGCTTTCCGCCAGGCTGCCGTAGGAGCGAAAGGCCGCCCGCTGCAATTCAGGGACATCATTCACATACTCCAGGGTCTGCACATGGGCCCGATCCCCCTCCCAGCGGCGGTCGGCCTTGATGCCGAACAGATTGTGACTGCTGCGGCCATCACCATGCCGGATGACGTGGCGCCCCCAGCCGGTCTCCAGGGCGGACTGGGCCACCAGCACCTCGGGGGCCACCCCGAGGGCCTTGGCGGCGCGCTGGGCGTGGGGCCAGAGGTCCCGGATGAATTCTTGCGGAGAACCCGGCGACCAGGGACCGTCGGCCGTCGTTACATCACCCGCTCGGGCGGCCCTCGCGGCATCCTTCACCGTCGCTGCCTCGGGCGCCTTCGAGGCATCCGTCATGGCGGCTGCTTCGATTGCCGAGCGCATCACCGGAATCCGGTGCACGGGCATGTTCAGCACTCCCGTCGACATCGACCCGGCATCGGCGCCGATGCCCGTCAGCTCACGCATGACCTGCTCCCGCAGACCGATGCCGTTGCCCCGGGCCATGTCCAGGGCGATCTGCTGATCGAACATGCCCTGGAAGAAACGGGTGTGCTCGCCGGTGAGCCCACCATCCGTGGGCATGGCGGCCCGCATGCTCTTGAGCATCTGCTGGATGAACAGGGCCTCGAACTGACGCGCCACCTCGTCCGACGCCTCCGCGGACCCGGACTGGGTACGGGCACGCAGTTCCGCCAGACCGTGCATGTCGGTGTAGTGGTAACTGTCGGCGATGTGGCTGGTCATGTGCGCTCCCCCCCGTCAGATGACGATCAGCTCGGCGCGCAGGGCGCCGGCCTCGCGCAAAGCTTCCAGGATGGAGACCAGATCACCGGGAGCCGCGCCTACCTGATTCACGGCCCGGACGATTTCGTCCAGGGTCACGCCGGGATTGAACAGGAACATGCGGCTGTCTTCTTCCGTCACCTCGATATCCGTTTGCGGCGTCACCACCGTCTCGCCCTGCCCGAAGGGGGCAGGCTGGGTGACCTGGGCACGTTCGGTGATGGTCACCGTCATGCTGCCGTGGGACACCGCCGCCGGCATCACCCGTACATTGCTGCCGATCACCACCGTGCCGGTGCGGGAGTTGACGATCACCTTGGCCGGCGGCTCACCGGGCTGGACCCGCAGGTTTTCCAGCACCGAGATGAAGGACACTCGCTGCCCCGGATCCCGCGGGGCGCTGACCCGTACCGAGGAACCGTCCATCGGCCGGGCGGTTCCGGGTCCCATGGCATCATTGATGGCATCACTCAGGCGATTGGCGGTGGTGAAGTCGTGGCGGTGCAGATTCAGGGTGACGTGATCCCCCTGGGCAAAGGCCGAGGGCACCTCGCGCTCCACCGTGGCACCGTTGGGAATGCGGCCCACGCTGGGGACATTCACGCTGACCCGGGAGCCATCGGCGCCGGCCACGCCGAAGCCGCCCACGATCAGATTGCCCTGGGCAATGGCATAGGTCTGGCCATCCGCCCCCTTGAGCGGGGTCATGAGCAGGGTGCCGCCCCGCAGGCTACCGGCGTTGCCGATGGAAGATACCGTGACGTCGATGGTCTGGCCCTGCTTGGCAAAGGGCGGCAGGTCGGCATGGATCATCACCGCCGCCACGTTGCGCAACTGGGGATTGACGTTGGGCGGCACGGTGACACCCAGCTGACCCAGCATGTTCTTGAGGCTTTGCACCGTGAACGGTGCCTGGGTGGTCTGGTCGCCGGTGCCGTCCAGACCCACGACAAGGCCGTACCCCACCAGCTGGTTGCTTCGGACGCCGGCCACCGAGGCCATATCCTTGACACGCTCCGCCGCGCCCGCGCCGGAGGGGAGGATCAGGGACAGCACCAGCAGTGTCACGGCCCAGACGATCAGTACTGTACGTATGTTGTTAGACATGGCGCGGCACTCCTAGAAAGGCCACACGGGGCTGTTGAAGAATCGGCTCAACCAGCCCTGGCGGTTGCTGTCGGCCAGGGCACCCCGCCCCCCATAGGCCACCTGGGCAGAGGCCACCTGGGTGGAAAGGATGGTGTTGTCGGCGCGGATGTCCACGGGTCGGACGATTCCCCTTAGCCGGATGTACTCCTCGCCCTGGTTGATCTTCAGCCACTTCTCTCCCTGTACCACCAGGTTGCCGTTGGGCAGCACCTCCGACACCATCACGGTGATGGAGCCGTCCAGCCGGTTGCTCTGGGAAGCATTGCCCTGGCCGTCGAAATCCCGGTTGCCACTGATCTCGGTGTTGAGCAGGGGACGCCCGTTGTGGGTGACCGGCCGCCCCAGGATGGTGGGGTTGGCCATGCTCACACTGGACTCCTTGCTGGTGGAGGTACTGGCCGACTTGCTGGCCTGGGTCCGCTCCGCCAGCAGTACCGTGAGGACATCCCCCACCTGGCGAGCCTTGTAGTCGGCAAACAGGCCCTGCACCGCGGTGGGCTGGAAGATGGCGCCGTTATTGTGTTCCGGCGGTATGGGCATGGGCGGCATGACGGTGGCGAAGTTGGGATTGTCGCCCCGCTCCACCGGCTTCACCGTGGCGCAGCCGCTCATGACCACCAGAAGACATGCCAGGGGCAGGCCCGCAAGGGCAAGCGGCGGCCGCATTGGAGTTTTCAGGTTTCGGGTGTTCATGATGGGCTACCTTCGGTCATGAATCGGGCCGGGATCACAGATTGTTGTTGATGTACTGCATCATCTGGTCGGAGGTGGAAATGGCCTTGGAATTGATCTCGTAGGCCCGCTGGGTCTCGATCATGTTCACCAGCTCCTCGGCGATGTTCACGTTGGAACTCTCCAGGGAGCCTTGCATCAGACGGCCCAGACCGTCCTGGCCGGGATTGCCCTGCTGGGGCGCGCCGCTGGCGGCGGTTTCGATGAACAGGTTCTGGCCGATGGGCTGCAGGCCGGCGGGATTGATGAAGTCGGCCAGCTGGATGTTGCCCACTTCCACCGGGGCATTTTCCTGGCCGGCCAGGGTGACGCTGACGATACCGTCCTGGCTGACGGTGATGCTGGTGGCGCCTTCCGGAATGAAGATGCCCGGCTGCAGCTCAAAGCCGTTGGACATGACCACCTGACCATCGGCATTGAGCTGGAAGCTGCCGTCCCGGGTATAGGCGATGTTGCCCTCGGGAGTCAGGATCTCGAAGAACCCCCGCCCCTGAACGGAGATGTCCAAGGCATTGTCGGTCTGGATATGGTTGCCCTGAGTGAAGATCTTGTCGGTGGCCACGGTGCGCACCCCTACCCCGGTCATCAGACCGGTGGGCAGCTGATTGTTCTGCGCCGCCTGGGCACCCGGCTGGCGCACGGTCTGGTAGATCAGATCCTCGAACGAGGCGCGCCCCTTCTTGAAGCCCGTGGTATTCACGTTGGCCAGGTTGTTGGAGACCACCGACATGCGGGTCTGCTGGGCATCCAGCCCGGTCTTGGCAATCCAGAGTGCTTGATTCATGATCTTGTCCTCCTGCTAGGCATGGCCGGCCGATCAGGACATGCGCAACAGCTGGGCGCTGCTGCGATCCAGGTCTTCGGCGGTCTTCATGAGCTTCACGTAGGTTTCGTAATTCCGTGCCAGCTCGATCATGTTGACCATGGCTTCCACGGTGTTGACGTTGCTGCCTTCGAGCATCCCGGAGGTCAGTGAAACGGCGGCATCGGCCGGCTCCTCCTGGCCGTCTCCCCGACGGAACAGGCCGTCCTCGCCCCGCGCCAGTGCCTCCAGGGGCGGATTGACCAACTTCACTCGTCCCACTTCGGCCAGGACGTTGGCCTCCTGGCCGAGGGGCCGGATGCTGATGGTGCCGTCACCGCCGACGAGAATGGTCTCGAAGGGCGGGATGGCGATGGGCCCGTCCTCGCCCAGCACCGGCAGGTCATCACCGGTGGTGAGCAGGCCCACGTTGTTCACCTTGAAATTGCCTGCCCGGGTGTAGGCCTCGGTACCGTCCATGGCCTGAACCGCAATCCAGCCGTCACCCTGCACCGCCACGTCCAGATCCCGGCCGGTAGCGATCTGCGGACCGTGGGTGAAGTCCGCCTCCACGGCCTGAAGCTGGGCATAGTCCCGGCTGTCGAACACCGGCCCCCGCAAGGGATGGTTGGTGAACATCTCCAGGCTCTTGCGAAACCCGGTGGTGTTGGCATTGGCCAGGTTGTGGGTGTTGACCTGCTGGGAGTGCGCGGCCTCCCGGGCGCCGGTCATGGCGATGTAGAGCATGCGGTCCATCAGTCGTTACCTCCGTTAACGGATGTTGATGATGGTCTGCGTCAGGGTGTCGGCGGTGCTGATCACCTGGGCATTGGCCTGGAAGTTGCGCTGGGCGGTGATGAGCTTGACCAGCTGATCGGCGATGTTGACGTTGGCCGCCTCATAGGCACCGCCCTGGACCAGTCCAAAATTGGATTCACCACCGCGGCCCAGAAGGGGCTCGCCAGAGGCGGCCGTCACTACCCAATTAGTACCCCCCACCGGCTGCAAGCCTTGCGGGTTATCAAAATTAGCCAAGGCGACCTGCCCCAAGGAGCGATTGGCACCATTGGAGTATCTCGCAAAGATAGTTCCATCAGAATCCACATCAACACTTACAAGCTGCCCTGCTGTGTAGCCATCCTGACGTAATGCGGCAACACTAAAACGGCTTCCATATTGTGTGGTGTCACCAAAATCGACAGTTATTTCAAGGTCGTCCGCACCATTTGGTGGATCTGCATAATTGATCTCCAACTCACCGCTTGCAAGCGTGCCATCATTATTAAAGACCAGAGTGTCATTACCTACGATTGCCAAGGTTCCATCGGGCTCCCTTATGGCGGCAACAACCTCCCAAGTTTTATTCTCAGGGGGATCCTCACGTCTGAAAAAAAGTGTGACTGCACGCGCTGATCCAAGAGAGTCATAAATCGTCAGAGATGTTGAGTAATTGTAGGTTTCCGGATCCTCTGGATCGATGGGACCATCAACAGGCTCCGCATCTGAACTCAAGTTCATGAGTGCATTGATGGCCGTAGTAGGCTGGGGTTCGGAATCACCGATGGTAAGCTGCATTGACTGCAACAGGTTTCCACCTTCAGGCGGATATCCCTGCAAGCGCTGTCCGGCCGAGTTGACAATAAAACCGTCCTTGTCGACTTGAAACTGACCGGCCCTAGTGTACTCGGTTATTCCGTCACGATCTAAAATAAAGAATCCTTGGCCGTTGATGGCAAGATCCAGGTTATTGTCACTGAAATTCAGGTCTCCCTGAGTGAACTGCTGGGTCACGGACGCCAGGTTGACGCCGCTCCCGGTGGCGGTCTTGGAGACCCCGGTGTAGGACAATGCGAACACGTCCGCGAACTCGGCACGGGAGCGCTTGAAGCCCGCCGTGGAGGAGTTGGCAATGTTATGACCCGTCACCTGCAGATCCGATGAGGCCGCGTTCAGACCGGTCAGACCGATGTTGAATGATGGCATGGTATAACCCTCAGTTTATTGGCTTGTTTCTAAAGACACGTCTCAACCGATCTGCCGGACCGTGGCCAGGTCGATCTCACCGAAGCCTTCAACGATCAGCGTGATTCCCCCGCCGGCTTGCCCTGTACGGACGCTGTCCACCCGGGCATTGAGCAGGGTCTGGGGCTGGCTGGTCTGGCCATCCAGCTGAGCCTCGGCACGAAACTCATACACCCCCGGTGGTGCCCGCTCGCCTTCCGTGGTGATGCCGTCCCAGACGAAGGATTTCATACCGCTCCCCTGCCCACCCATGGGGATGCGACGCACCAGCACCCCCGCCTCGTTGTACACATTCACCGTCAAGTCATTGGCGGAGGATTTCAGATCCACTCCGCCGCGGATGCCTCCCTCGTCACCCAGCACCGCCAGATCCACCGGAATCAGTACCTCGCGATCCACCAGGGCGGCGGCCTGCAGGGTCTGGTTGGCCTGCATGGCCTGGGCAATGCCTTCAAAGGATTTCTGCAACTCACCGATCCCGTTGACCGTGCCGAACTGGGCGATCTGGCCCAGAAAATCACCACTTTCCATAGGTTCGAAGGGATCCTGGTTCTGCAACTGGGTGATCATCAGCTTGAAGAAATCCGCCTGTCCCAATTCGTCCCGGCTGGATTCCTTTTTCTGTCCGGCGGCCGAGGTCAGGCCCAGACTGGCTAGGGTGTTGGCATCAATGACGCTCATGGTTCATCCCTCCTATGACTGGCCCAGTTGCAGGGTTCGCAATAGCAATTGCTTGGTGGTATTCATCACTTCCACGTTGTTCTCGTAGCTACGGGACGCGGAAATCATGTTGGCCATCTCGTCCACCAGATTGACGTTGGGCATGTAGACATACCCCTGTTCATTGGCCAGCGGATGATGGGGCTCATATTTCACGAAGGGCTCGGCCTGGCTCTCGACGATGCCGGCCACCCGTACCGGAGAAGTGGACGCACTGCCGCCGAACTGGTCCATCACGGTCTGGAACACCGGCTGCTTGGAGCGGTAGGCCTGCTCGGGGGTGGTGCTGGCCACCTGGGCATTGGCCATGTTGCTGGCGATGGTATTCAAACGTACCGACTGGGCGCTCAGCGCCGAACCGGAGACGTCGAAGATCTTGAACATGTTGCTCATGACTTAATCTCCCGGCCTATTCGCCTTTGAGGGCCGTGCGCAGGCCGCTGAATTTCTTGCTGAGAAAATCCAGGCTGGCCTGATACTGCACGGTATTTTCGGCAAAGGCCGCCTGCTCCAGCTGGGGGTCCACCGTATTGCCGTCCAGGGACGGCTGGGTGGGCACCCGGTAGAGCGGCTCGTCCAGAGCCTGACCCGAGGCATCAGTGGCAATATGGGCGGCGTGGGTAAGGCGCAGGCCCAGGGCATCGGGCTGATGCGCACGACTGAGCACCTGGCGAAAATCCAGGTCCCGTGCCTTGTAGTTGGGGGTGTCGGAATTGGCGATGTTGGAGGCGAGCAACTCCAGGCGCTTTGAGCGCACCTGCAGCGCATCGCCGTGGATACCAATGGCCCTGTCTATGGAAAGTGGCATGGACTCGACCTCAAGAAATGTTCCTGAAGGTCGAAAATGCAATCAGCGTGCCATAAAAGAAAGTCTCGTTATTTTAGAGACTTAAGGGAAAGGCACCCGGAATCGGAGAGGCTGTCACGGCAAGATACCGCCGTTCGCAAGATCCCGACCCATGGAGCGGGTCGGGTTATTGACGCCTGTGCTTTCAGCGCAGGCGATATACAACGCCCGGATTGCAACGCACCATTTCAAAGGCGTCGGAATAATTGGCCATGGACTCGGAGGCCCCCAGGAAAAGATAACCACCCGGATTGAGAATCTGGGAGATACGCTTGAGAATCAGCTTCTTGGAGTCAATGGAAAAGTAGATCAGGACATTGCGACAGAACACCACATCAAAACGCCCCAACAGGGTGTAGCTGTCCATGAGATTGAATTCACGGAAGGTAGCACGGGCCTTGATGTCGGGCCGGAGGGACCAGCGATCGCCATTCTGCACGAAGAAACGTTGGCGTCGCTCAAGGGACAGGCCGCGGGCGACGGCCAGGGAATCGTAGCTGGCCTCGCGCGCTTCCTTGAGCACCGCGCCGGAGATGTCCGTGCCCAGGATCTGCACATCCCGCAGGCTGCCGGGGCGGGATTGCTGGTATTCACTGAACCCCATGCTGATGGAATAGGCTTCCTGTCCGGATGAGCAGGCGGCAGACCAGATGCGCGGGGCGTATCCCGCCCCCTTCTGCTTTGCCAGTTCCGGATAGATCTGGTTCTTGAGGATCTCAAAGGGAAACACGTCCCGAAACCAGTAGGTTTCGTTGGTGGTCATGGCCTCGATCATCCGCTCTCGCAGCCCGGGATTCCGCCCCAGCTTGAGCTGCCTGAGCAGCTCGCTCACGGAAGAAACCGAGAACTCGCCCATGAGCCGCGACAGGCGGCTGTTCACCAGATAGTGCTTGTTTTCCCCCAGGACCAGTCCACAGGACTTCTCCAGAAACAGCCTGAAATCCTCGTAATCCTGAGATTCGATAGGGCCTGACAAGGTGGTTTCCTGTTATGGATCAATCTTTCGTTATAGGGCTCAAGCCATCGAAAAGCGCAACGGATGGCACCCACAGTATACCCTCGAGAGTCCCCAAAGGGGGCAATGGCACACTGCCGTTCAAGGGGAACGCAATGACCGCCGGGCGGCATGATCCTGCCGGCCGCGCTTATATATCATTCCACGGCATCATCCGCCTGCAGGTATCCCAACACGACCTCCGCCAGTTCATCCGGACTGAACTTGGGCAGAAAACGGTTGGCTCCCGCCCTGCGGACCAGGGTCTCATTGAAGGTTCCGCTCAGGGAGGAATGCAGCACCACGTGGAGTTTCGACAAGGCCGGCTCCTTGCGGATGGTGGAGGACAGCGTGTAACCATCCATCTCTGGCATCTCGATATCCGAGATCACCATCCCGATCTGTTGCTCGATGGGGCCCTGGGCAGCCAGTTCCATCAACTTGTCCAGCGCCTGCCTGCCGTCGTTCACCACCACGGATTCCACGCCCATCTGGGTCAGGGCGCGCACGATCTGCCTGCGCGCCACCGCGGAGTCGTCAGCGACCAGGGCACGGCGTACCTTGCCCCCTTCCTGAATGTTGGACAACAGCGAGTCACTGACGTCCCTTGCCGGACCGGTGATCATCTCCAGCACCTTTTCCACGTCGATGATCTCCACCAGACGATTATCGACCTGGGTCACGGCCGTCAGGAAACTGTCCTTGTGCGTGCCCCGGGGAGGTGGATGAATCTGATCCCAGTTGAGGTTGATGATGCGATCCACCGACGCCACCAGAAGCCCCTGCACGGAACGGTTGAACTCCGTGAGAATGACGAAGGACCCGCTCTCCCTGGAGGGAACCGGGGGCATGCCCAGTGCCTGGGCCAGATCGACCACGGACACCGTCTTGCCACGCAACGTGGCCACGCCGCGGATGATGGGGTGGGCGCTGGGAAGCCGGCTCAAGGCGGGACAGGTGATGACCTCGCGTACCTTGAATACATTGATGGCAAACAACTGACGGGTGCCCAGAGTGAAGAGGAGCAGTTCCAGACGATTCTGCCCCACCATTTGGGTCCGACGATCGACGTCATCCAGCAAGCTGCTCATCAGGCTCTCCCGCGGGTATCAGCAGATCATACCTGCTCATTCAGGAGTATGATCGGCTCCGACAAAGATTTCTTGAAATTTTTCTGGCCCTCATCTTGCACAATATCTCCCCAGGGACATCATGCGCCACAGATCCGGCGCTTCTTGAAATACCCCCGGGTATAGGTGATGAACCATCCAGCGAGGTAGCATTAAGATGTTTTTCAGCTTCCGCAAGTGCCGCAACGGGATCCTCCTAAGTTTGTTCGCGGGTGTGCTGATCTGCGCCCCCACCAATCTCATGGCGGTCGAAACGCAGTCGCACGACAGTATTTTGACGGCTGCAGGCGCGTTCCTCGGTCAACAGGCACGCGCCCATCACGGCGAGCATGTGGATGTGCGTATCAACCGGGGTTCACTAGACCCGCGTCTGCGACTCAGGGCGTGTGACGGGCCACTGGAAACCTTCCTGCCTCCGGGCACCAGGATGACCGGTCATACCACCGTGGGCATTCGCTGCACCACCCCTTCGCCCTGGAGCCTTTTCGTGCCCATGCAGATTGTCGTCCGTGGCGAGGTCGTGGTTCTGGAAAGAGCCCTGCCTCGAGGCACCCTGATCTCCGAGGGCGACATCCGGCTCGAGTTGCGTGACCTGGGCAGCATGCACGGTGGCTATCTCACCGACCCCACGGCGGTCACCAACATGGTCCTCAGACGAGCCTTGCCCGCCGGTACTGCCCTGAGCCCCCAGATGGTCGAGCCCCAGCGACTGGTGCAGCGAGGGCAGAAAGTCATGCTGGTGGCGCAAAATACCGCCATCTCCGTGCGCATGGAGGGACAGGCGCTCGCGGACGGCGCCTATGGTGACTGGGTTCAGGTTCGCAATCTGTCCTCCCGGCGCATTGTGGAAGGTCGAGTGCTGTCAGCCGGGGTGGTGGGTGTTAGTATGTGAGTCAAATTGCACTGACTGCCCCTACTACCCCTAAAGAAACCCGCGAATCGGCCGATACGATTTCTAAGAAGTGGCCGTTCAGTGCACGCGAGGAACGCAATATGTCCATCGACATCAAGAATTTAACCCAGACTCAGCCGCGCAGCGCCGGGGAGAGCCGTGGTGCCTCCGACGTGGCCAAAGGCGCGCGCTCGGGCGGTGGCACGGGATTTTCCGGTCCGGTGGGCGACAAGGTCACCCTGACCGAAACCGCCAGGCGTCTGAGCACGCTGGAGCAGAACGTCAGGGCACAGCCCTCCGTCGATCAGGAAAAGGTGGAAGCTATCCGCCAGGCCATCCAGGAAGGGCGGTATGAGGTCAACGCCGAGTCCGTGGCCAACAAGATCCTGAAGACTGAAGACCTGTTCTAGCCATGAACATGCGCTCGTTTCCGGAGCAACTGGATCAGATTCTGACCCATTCGGTGCGGGAGGCCTCTGCCCTGGAACATGCCCTGCAACTGGAAGGACAGGCCCTGAGCACCCGGGACCTGGAAACCCTCAATCTGGCCATCGTTCAAAAACAGCAACAGGTTGAGCGGCTGGAACAACTGACCCGTGATCAGGGTGCCCTTCTCAAGCGGGAGGGCTATGAGAACAATGCCCAGGGCATGGCCCACTGCCTGCGCGACTGGGACGCCGAAGGTGTCCTGGCGCCTATCTGGGACCGACTGGTGGATGTCATGGCGCGCTGCCGGCAACTGAACCTTGCCAACGGCGGTGTGGTGGAAACCAAGCGACGCCATGTGGAACAGGCGTTGCACATCCTGCGAGGCGAGGAAGCCCACACCGAGCTGTACGGCCCCCGAGGACAGGCGACCTCTGCCGGAGCAAATTCCCGCACTATCACCAAAGCCTGACCACTACCCGGACGACATCGCAGCCCCTTGCGCCCGCACGAAAGAGCTGATTCTTTTCCAGACTGTGCTAGCCTCAGTGTAGGCTCCGGAAAAAACATATTCCCGGAGATCTTGGAGCGCGGAGGGTTCGGCCATGAATCAACCCAGCAATCAAGCACTGGTAACCGCTTGCCCACTCATACCTGGAGCGCGGGGCATCCCCATCATGAGACAAGAGAGTGTTGGCACCCTGCTCCGGGATCTTGAAGCACGCCGCGCCTCCATCAGCATACGTTTTGGCCAGGATCAGGAGTTCTATCACAGCACCCTGAACCGCATGGACCCATCGCGCGGCTGGCTTTTCCTGAGTCAATTGACCCCTTACCAGGGCAATCTGCGCATGGCTACCGGGCAGCAGATCCACATGTACGCGGTATTCAATGAGTCCTGCCTGCACTTCCGGGCCGAGGTACTTCACTCCGGGGAGCACGACGGCGAGGCCTTCCACGTGGTCTCCATTCCCACCGAACTGGACAGTGAGCAGAAACGCACCCATTTCCGTGCTCCGATGGATGGCGCCTCGAGCATTCCCGTGACCTTAGTGGACAGGGACGGACGCCAGTTCATCGGCAGTCTGGTGGATATATCACTGGGTGGACTGCGTGCCGTATTCCCGCTCAAGACCCCCATCCATGCCAAGGATCTCCTGACCCTCAGCAAACTCGCCTTTTCGGACATCGAACTTGTCCAGTGCGGCATTCAGGTCCGCTTTGCTTCCGACGACAGGGAAACAGGCGCGAGATTGGTCGGAGGGAGGTTTTATGACCTTTCCCAGGCGGACGAACAGGCATTGCTGCGGACCCTGCTCCTCATGGAACGGGAAAGGGTTCACCAAGGTGAGCCGGAACACAGAATCTTTCATCCCCCCGGGCAGTAGTAGAAAGTCCGTGAAGAATGACGATCGCCTCTCCTGCAGGGCCACGCCCTGTGGGAACTTGGTCTGGGGACGAGAAAGAGAAGCCTGGCGAGGAAACGGACGTACTGGATATAAGACGCGGTAGATATAAAAAAGGAAGGTAGAGGTGCCTGAAGACTCGTATGGCATCGGCCTCTGCAAAGTCACGATGCGACATACTGTTCCGAGTGATTCAGGCTACCTCTACCCGCACTGCAATACTGCAACTGCAAAGACCTTCTTAGTAGAAGGGTCTCCACAGGAACACCAGGAAGTGAGCAGCAGCAGCAATCACCATGAACACGGTGAAGGTGGTCTTGAACTGCTCGTGGAATTCCTTGGCTTGTTCTTCGCTCAGGCCGGAGATGCTGTCATTCATGATCTATATCCTCTCTCGTTACTCAGAAGCTTCAACAGCGCTGGCGTCGAAGGTCAGCGGGTTGTAGTTGTCGTTGGAGTACACAAAAGCGTGCACAGCCAGAGCGACGACGAGAACGGCCATCAGAATGGGCATCAGCCAGGTGCCGGGATTGACCACCAGCCACAGCTTCCAATCGTCTTTGGGATTGCTCGGCTTGCTCGGTCTGTATTCACTCATTGAATTGCCCTCTTGGTTTTATAACCTTGGCCATCATGATGATGACCAGGATGTTTGCAACCACCATTTCTTCAAACGGCCCGGTTGCTTCAAAGTGCCCTTAAACCATTCGCCCAAGTATCAGTAAATCAACTTTACATGACGCATGAAGCGAAAGCTCCCTGATCGGGTTTTATAATTCCGCGTCGGCCCGGGGAAACTTCAGAAACCGGATACCGCTGCGGCATGGATGTAATTCTACGTTGACAGGCTTAAATGTCAAGGCAGCCTGCCACTCTCGGAAAATATTTCATAAAAATAAATAAAAACAATAAAAACAATAACTTAAAACACAAAAACCCAGGTGTGAGCTACCTCTAGACTGCAGGCGCCGGATCTTTTAGTGACACAGATCAGTTTTATAGATACCGACTTTTCATCGCTTTCAAACGGCTTCATGTCAAAGATTTTTCAGTGCAATATGCCCCTACTGAAAATCTAAATAGAACCCCCCTGAAAGCCTTTTTCAGACTTTGTGAGCCATGAAGCGGGAGGCCATATAGACCAGAGGGAAAACGAGCCTGGCAGGTCACGAAAATCGCCCTCGGGGAAAGACTGTCATCGATACCGAACAAAACCGCCCAGAAGACAAAAAAACGGCCGGCGATTTCTCGCCGGCCGTTTTCACCCATACTGAAAATCCAGATCAGCTAATCAGGCAACTTCTTCAGCCTGCACAGTGGTCACATCGCTGCGCAGCGGGTTGTAGTCGTCATTGGCATACACGAAGGCGTGCACAGCCAGGGCCACCACCAGAACGGCCATCAGGATCGGCATCAGCCAAGTGCCGGGGTTGACCACCAGCCACAGCTTCCAGTCGTCGGCGGGGTTGCTGGGCCGCTTTGCTCTATATTCGCTCATTGAAATCACCCTATCAATTAGTTTCGAACTGACACTCACTCTAAAGTGACACGGGATTACCGTGCACCGGTACCGTTCTTAGTAGAACGGTCTCCAGACATAGACGAGGAAGTGAGCAGCAGCGGCCAGAGCCATGAACACGGTGAAGGTGGTCTTGAACTGCTCGTGGAATTCCTTGGCCTGCTCTTCGGTAAGACCGGAAATGCTCTGCACGTATTCGTCGGACATTCAAAGACCCTCCATAGGGTTTGCTGTGACTACTCGAATTCATCGACTCCAGCAGCGGTATTCGCTTCGTAGCCCTGAATCCGGGCTTCAATTCCCTGCCTTGAGTCTGGCTATAAGTCTACGCTGACACATTTCCATGTCAACGGGGGAGAACAGAGTTTCGGAGCAAATGCGACGCTGCCGTTGACCGGGGTCAAGTTTTTCGCCTCCCCTCCTCTCCCCGTTCATAAACCGGAACGGGGAGAGGAGGATAAAGGTTTCAAACCGGCCTCAGACAGTCGGGAAATCGGTCATACCGAACTTACCCTGTGGACCGGTGGCAGGCGGCTCTTCCTTGGCACGCAGCAGAGGAATCATCACCACCAGCACGGCCAGCAGCAAGGCGATCTCCAGATAGTAGACCGCCAGGTATCCGGTGGCCGGCGCCGCCAGGGTCTCTCCCAGCCAGCCGTTGCCCGTGATCCAGCCAACCAGGTCACGGATGGCACCACCCAGGAAAATGGCGCCACCAGCGGCAGTGGCCTGCACCGCACCCCAGGCACCCACCGCCATGCCGCTTTGCTCATTGCGGGCAAACCCCATCATGGCCAGCAGGGTGGAGACTGCAAACAACCCGCCGCCAAAGCCGATCAGGAAGGCACCGACACGGAACACAATGGTGGAGTCCATCGGTACGGCGATCACGACCACGATGAAGGCCAGAACGCCGACTGCGGCCCCCACGGTGGCAATCCTGTAGCAATTGGCGCCGCGGGTCAGCAACCTTGCCGCCAGTGCAAACGCGATCAGCATGCCGGTGGCCCATGTGGCAGTCAGGGTGGTGGTGGCCGCCACCGACATGCCCAGGATCTCGCCGCCGTAGGGTTCCAGCAGGATGTCCTGCATGTTGAACCCGGCGGTTCCCAGGGCGATCACCACCAGCAGGCGGCGAATATGCCCGATGCCGCTGAAGGATCGCCAAGCCTCCATGAAGGGAACACCGGGCTCATGCCTGGCCTTGGCCCGCTGCTGATTGATGGTCTCCTGCTTCCACAGGGCCGCCAGGTTCAGCAGGATGGTCAGCACGGCCACGCCCTGCAGCACTTCGATCAGACGCCCCGGCGTGTAATCGGTCAACAGGAAACCGAAGACGGAGGACGCCAGCACCATGCCCAGCAGCAGCACCACGTACAGCAATGCCACGACACGGGGACGCTGCTCGGGAGCCGCCAGGTCCGTGGCCAGGGCCAGACCGGCGGTCTGGGTCATATGCATGCCCGCCCCCACCAGCAGGAAGGCGATGGCGGCCGACAGCGGCCCCAGGAAGGCCGGTCCGCTGCCGTCCGCCAGTACCAGCAGGGCAAAGGGCATGATGGCCAGGCCGCTGAACTGCAACAGTGTCCCCATCCACAGATAGGGCACCCTCCGCCAGCCGAAAGCGGAGCGGTGATTGTCTGATCGATGCCCCATCAACGCCCGCAAGGGCGCGAACAACAGGGGCAACGACACCATCAAGGCCACGATCCAGGCAGAGACCCCCTGCTCCACCACCATGACCCGGTTCAGGGTCCCGGTGAGCAGTACCATGGACATGGCCACGGCCACCTGGAACAGGGCCAGACGTAATAGCCGCGGCAGCGGCAACTCCTTGGTGGCCGCATCGGCAAACGGCAGGATCTTGGTGCCGAACCGACCGAGCAGCCCCATGAAAGCACCGGATACACCCTTGCTCATCACCAGGACTCCCCGTAGGTGGATTGAACGGATACGTTAGCACTCATCAGTCAAATCCCAGGAAATCGAAGATTTCACGATCCTTCATCGGCTTGGCCCGCTGTGATTCCACACCGTCCAGCAGGGACTGCGCCAGGCGCATGTATTCATCCTGGGCAATCTTGAGTTCATCCTCGGGGGGCATTTCGAACACGGTGGACTTCTTCAGGCGACTGCGCCGGATCACGTCCAGCAACGGAAAATGGGCCAGACGCTTGAGACCCACCGCTTCGTTGAAACGATCGATCTCGTCGGTGTTCACGCTGCGGTTGGCGATGACGCCGCCGATGCGCACCTGATAGTTCTTGGCCTTGGCCTCGATGGCGGCGGCGATGCGGTTCAGGGCAAAGATGGAATCAAAGTCGTTGGCCGTCACGATCAATGCCTGGTGGGCATGCTGGAGCGGTGCGGCAAAGCCGCCGCAGACCACGTCGCCCAGCACGTCGAACACCACCACGTCGGTGTCCTCCAGCAGATGATGCTGCTTGAGCAGTTTCACCGTCTGTCCCACCACGTAACCACCACAGCCGGTACCCGCGGGGGGACCGCCCGCCTCCACGCACATGACGCCGTTATAGCCTTCAAAGACGAAGTCCTCGGGACGCAACTCTTCCTCGTGGAAGTTCACCGACTCCAGTACGTCGATGACCGTGGGCACCATGCGCTTGGTGAGAGTGAAGGTGGAGTCGTGCTTGGGATCACAACCAATCTGTAGCACCCGCTTGCCCAGCCGGGAAAAGGCGGCCGACAGATTGGAAGACGTGGTGCTCTTGCCGATGCCGCCCTTGCCGTAGATGGCAAACACGCGCGCCGAACCGATGTCCAGGTTCGGGTCCATGGCGACCTGGACACTGCCTTCGCCATCGGGCGGCATGGGGCAGTCGTTATTGCAAGTGGAATTCACGCAGTGGCCTCCTCGGAAATGCCTTCGACGCGATCATCAGGAATCCCGCCGAAAAAACGAGACGTGGAAAACGGGGAAAAAAGGCCTGCCGGCCATCCCGGGCCGGGACCAGTGCGGCAGAAACGCTGCCCCGGACGGTTTTTTTCAACCGCCTAGCTTGCGGTGATACCAGAGGTTTCTGGCTTCGTTGTAGAACAGCCAGATGATACCCGCATAGACCATGATATCAGCGATATAGAAGACCAGTGCGCGACCTTCATCACCACTGGTCCCCATGAAGCTCTTCATGCCCATACCCAGGCTAAGGCCACCGAAGAACAGCAGCACCGACATGATGCGATGGCGCTGAACCCGGTCGGTAAAGGCCAGGTATTCCTGCTCGCCACGCAGCCATTCCTCGTCCACCTCCGGCTCTTGCTGTGCCGGGGTGGGCTGGACCGACTCCTGGACGGTATCCTGCCAGGATGTGGATTCGGCGGATTCCAGGGCAATGGGCGCACCGCAACCCGGGCAGGTGGGCGCCTTGTCCGAGACCTGACGTCCGCATTCAGGACAGTCTATCAATGCCATTTCTGATCCCCTGTAGAATTGATTGCCATGCATTCCGGCAGCTGGGTAAACACAACGGTGTATCCGACCCGAGCCAGATGGCGTAGCCAGCCATGATACTAGGCGATCTGCAACGGGTGAATAGGCACAGGGCGGCAAGTGGCTTTACCGGTGTGACACAGGTCATTGGCAGGGCAATCAACAGGAGAGGACTTGATGAATCAGGACAACAGGGTTTCCACCGGACTGGCGGGGCTGGACGCCGTGATCGACAGCCTTCGCATCGGCGACAACGTGGTCTGGCGCGTGGACCACATGGATGACTACCGGCGCTTCATCGACCCCTTTCTTGCCGCGGCCCGGGAACGCCGGCGCGCCATCATCTACCTGCGCTTCGGTCGCCACGCCCCCTTGGTGGAGGCCGGGCCCGATGTCCATATCGTGCAGCTGGATGCCCTGTGCGGCTTCGAGGCTTTTACCTGTCACGTCTACCAGTTGATCACCGACCATGGCAGGGGAACCTTCTATGTCTTTGACTGTCTCTCCGACCTGCTCTCCGCCTGGGCCACGGACCTGATGGTGGGCAACTTCTTCCAGGTGGTCTGCCCCTATCTGTATGAGCTGGACACGGTGGCCTACTTCGGTCTTCTGCGCCATCGCCATTCCCATCACACCGTGGCCCGCATCCGGCGGACGACCCAGGTCCTGATCGATGTGCGCCGCACCCGCGAGGAATGTCATGTCCAGCCGGTCAAGGTCTGGAAGCGCCACTCGCCCACCCTGTTCCTGCCCCATCGCTGGCGGGACGACCGATTTTCCCCCGTGATCGACAGCAGCGATGCCACCCGGGTACAGACCGCCCTGGAGCGGGATCATGTACAGGAACCGCAACGTCATCTGGACTACTGGAATGCCCTGTTTCTGGAAGCCGCGGCACAACTGCAAACCCCCGGTGACGAGGCCGGACGAGCCGCCCAGGTGGAACGACTGTGCCGCGTGATGCTGGGTCGGGACGAACGCATCCTCGACATGGCTCACCGGTATTTCAGCCTGGAAGATCTCATGGCCATCCGTGCCCGCATGATCGGCAGTGGTCATATCGGCGGCAAGGCGGTGGGAATGCTCCTGGCCCGACAGATCCTGCGGCGGGAAAACCCGGATACCTGGGAACGGTATCTGGAACCCCATGATTCCTTCTTTCTGGGCACCGATGTCTACTACTACTTTCTGGTACATAACGGCTGGTGGCCCAGGATCATGCGTCAGCGCACGCCGGACGGCTATTACAGCGAGGGCCAGGCCCTGCACGAGCGCATGCTCCATGGTCGCCTGCCCGATGAAATCCGCGAGGAGCTGGCCAGGATGCTGGACTACTTCGGCCAGTATCCCATCCTGGTGCGTTCCAGCAGCCTGCTGGAGGATGGCTTCGGCAATGCCTTCGCCGGCAAATACGACAGCGTCTTCTGCGTCAACCAGGGCACCCCGGAGGAACGGCTCGAAGCCCTGGAACAGGCCATCTGCCGGGTCTTTGCCAGCGCCATGAGCGAAGACGCCCTGGTCTACCGCAGCCAGCGGGGCCTTGCCGACCTGGAGGAGCCCATGGCCCTGCTGCTGCAGCGGGTCAACGGCCGTTACCATGGCCGCCACTACCTGCCGGATGCCGCCGGCGTCGGTGTTTCCCGCAACATCTTTGCCTGGGACCGGGACATGGACCCGGCGGCGGGCATGGTACGCCTGGTCATGGGGCTGGGTACGCGGGCCGTGGATCGCAACGATGGCGACCATGCCTGCATCATTGCCCTGGATCACCCGCTCAAGCGGCCCTTTGCCCATGCCGACGATGGTCGTTTCTGCCAGCACAAGGTGGACACCCTGGACGTGCTGGACAATGAACTACTCAGTCGCCCCTTGCGGGATCTGGTCGAGGCGGACATGGATCATGTGCTGCAATGGTGCGGGGAACCGGACCGGGAAGCCAGCGAGCAATCCCGAAGCCTGGGTGGACCACCGATGTGGCGGCTGACTTTCAGACCCCTGCTGGAGAAAACGCCCTTCGTGTCCATGATTCAAGGGCTTTTACAGACACTGGAGTCGGTGTATGCCTATCCGGTGGATGTGGAATTCACCGTTCATCTGGGAGCGGACGGCAGCCCTTCATTCAATCTGGTGCAGTGCCGCCCCCTGCAGACCCAGGGCGGCAACCACCAGGTCCGGATCCCCGCTACCGTCGATGCCGACGCGATCCTGTTCCGCAGCCAGGGGCACTTCATGGGCGGCAGTCTGGATCAACCCATCGCACGCATCATCCGCGTGGATGGTGAACGCTACAGCGCCCTGACTCTGCAACAAAAATACACCGTGGCCCGTCTGGTGGGACAACTCAACCGGCGCATGTCGGATCGGGATGACCAGCCTACCCTGCTGATCGGCCCGGGACGCTGGGGCACCAGCACGCCGGAACTGGGCGTGCCGATCCGTTTTGCCGATATCAGCCGTATGGCGGTCCTGATCGAGGTCGCCGAACTGGGCGGCGGCGTGATTCCGGATTTGTCCTATGGTTCCCACTTCTTCCAGGATCTGGTGGAATCCGGCATTGCCTATGTGGCCCTCCGTCCCCGGGAGGCCCATACGGACTACCGGCCGGACCGGCTCCACCAGGCCGTTCGGGAAGCGATTGATACCGATCTGGTAGAAGGCCTGGACGAGACCGTACTCGCGGCCGTGGAGATCCACGATGTGCGTGCCCTGGACATGAAACTTCTGGCGGATGTCATCAGCCAGCAGATCCTGTGCTGTGCATTCAGACGCATCTGAACGCCGCACATGAAAAAAAGCCCCGGGTTCCCACGCGAGGAACCCGGGGCCGGGGTCTTGCGACCCGATCAGGACGAACGGATCAGATGACGCCCATGGCCACCATGGCACCGGCCACCTTCACGAAGCCGGCGATGTTGGCACCCACCACGTAGTTGCCGGGGGCACCGAACTCTTCGGAGGTCTGGTGGCAGTTGCGATGGATGTCCACCATGATTTCACGCAGACGCTCTTCGGTGTGCTCGAAGGTCCAGGAATCGCGGCTGGCGTTCTGCTGCATTTCCAGGGCGCTGGTGGCCACGCCGCCCGCATTGGCGGCCTTGCCGGGACCAAAAGCGACACCGGCCTCGGTGAAGAAGCGGATGGCCTCCGGGGTGGAAGGCATGTTGGCACCTTCCGCCACGGCGATGACCCCGTTCTTGATCAGGGTCTTGGCATCGGTACCGTTGAGCTCGTTCTGGGTGGCGCAGGGCAGCGCCACCTGGCAGGGCACACTCCAGATATTGCCGTTTTCCAGATATTTGGCGCTCTTCTTCTCTTCGGCGTAGGCACTGATGCGGCGACGCTCCACTTCCTTGATCTGCTTGACCAGATCCAGATCGATACCGTCCTTGTCCACGATCACGCCGTTGGAATCGGAACAGGCGATGACCTTGGCACCCAGGGACATGGCCTTCTCCATGGCGTAGATGGCCACGTTACCGGAACCGGACACCACGCAGGTCTTGCCGTCGAAGGAATCGGAACGAACCTTGAGCATTTCCTCGGTGAAGAAGACGGTGCCGTAGCCGGTGGCTTCCTTGCGGGCACGGCTGCCGCCCCAGTTCAGGCCCTTGCCGGTAAACACGCCGGATTCATAGCGGTTGGTGATGCGCTTGTACTGACCGAACAAGTAGCCGATTTCGCGCTGGCCCACACCGATGTCGCCGGCCGGCACGTCAGTGTACTCACCCAGATGGCGGTACAGCTCGGTCATCATGCTCTGGCAAAAACGCATGATCTCGCCGTCGGAACGTCCCTTGGGATCGAAGTCGCTGCCGCCCTTGCCGCCGCCGATGGGCATGCCGGTGAGGGCATTCTTGAAGATCTGCTCAAAGCCCAGGAACTTGATGATGCCCAGGTAGACGGAAGGGTGGAAGCGAATACCGCCCTTGTAGGGTCCCAGGGCGCTGTTGAACTGTACCCGGAAGGCACGGTTGATCTGGGTAACACCCTTGTCATCCTGCCACGGTACCCGGAAGATGATCTGCCGCTCGGGCTCACAGATCAGCTGGATGATCTTGCGATCGGCAAATTCCGGATACTTCACCAGGACCGGACCAAGGGATTCCAGCACTTCACGAACCGCCTGATGGAACTCCGTTTCCCCCGGGTTTCTGCGCAAGACTTCCTGATAAATGGGTTCCAGCTTTTCATCGAGACCTGCCGCCATATTTTATTTCTCCAGCACAGCCGGGCTCGACCAGGGGACGGAGCACGGAGTGCGGTTATGTTTGAAGAGAGCCGTTTGTGCCCGTACGAGGCGAGCACAATACGGAACTAGAAAATCAGAGCTTCAGCGATGGAAATCTCCGGCGCTTTCAGGCTGATAGAGAATTTCATCGATACGGACCCTGATGACCCCGCCTCCCGGCCTGGGCCATTCGATCTGATCGCCGACGGACAGCCCCAGCAACGCGCTACCCACCGGGGCCAGGATGGACACCTTGTCCGCCTGCCCGGTGCTGTCCTTGGGGTAGACCAGCGTCATGCAGAAGCTCTCGCCGGTACTGTCCATGACGAAACGCACGGTGGAATTCATGGTCACCACCGTCGGCGGAATCTGCTCTGGATCGAGCACCTCGGCGCGGTCCAGTTCGGCCTGCAAGGCCGCCTTACCCGGAAAGGCAGTTTCCGAAATCGAGGCCAGCAGGCTGTCCAGCCTGTCGTAATCCTGCGAAGAGAGGACGATATTGGGTTTGCTATTCACGCTGATGAACTCTGAACATCCTTAAATTAGAGGACGGGACATTCTATCCCGAAATCCCGTATTTTTCGCCCCCCAGCCTCAGGAACCCCTGGAGACGAGGGACAGATCCTTCACTTCCACTCGATTGCGACCGGCATTCTTGGCTCGGTACAAGGCCTCATCAGCGCGTTGCAGGGCATGATCCGGCAGGATGTCACGCTCTGACAGGGCGGTAATGCCGATGCTCACCGTGATCGGGATTTCCAGCTCGTCAGCACGCACCGGGATTCGGGCAATGCGTTTTCTAAGACGCTCAGCCAGGGCGACCGTGGCCTGCAGATCGGTATCCGGCAACAATACCGCAAACTCCTCCCCCCCCATGCGACCGGCAAAATCGCTCTTGCGCAGACAATAGCGGAGCAGTGACGCAAAATGCCGAAGCACCGTGTCGCCGGCAGAATGACCATGGGTGTCGTTCACACGCTTGAAATGATCCAGGTCCAGCATCATGACAGCGGCCTGGTGATCGGGATTGCGGTCCATTCGCAGGATCTCCTCCCGCATCCGTTCGAGAAAATGACGCCGATTGGCAAGCCCGGTGAGATGGTCGGTGGTCGCCATCTCCCTGAGTTCCTGCTCCATGCGCTTGCGGTCGGTGATATCGGAAATGGTGCCGACCATACGCAGGGGACGCCCATCCGGATCACGTCTCACCACCAGACCGCGGGCCAGGATCCAATGCCAGACATCATTCCGACCACGCACGCGATGCTCGGTCTCATAATGAGCCGAATTGCCATCCAGATGTCGCTGCAGATGCTCCCGTACATGATGACAGTCATCCGGGTGCACCCGCTGGAACCAGTCCTCGGAACGAAGACAGGCAAATTCATCTCGTGAGTATCCCAACATCTCCCCGCAGCGGCGAGACTGGATCAAGGTATCGGCTTGCACGTTCCAGTCAAAAACGCCATCACCAGCCGCCTCCAGGGCAAAACGCCAGCGTTCGGCATTTTCCTCCAGAGTTTGCAGGTTTCCGGTGCGCTCGATGGCAATGGCGGCGAGAGTGGAAAATTCTCGGATTGCACGGATTTCACTTTCAGACGGGCTATGAATCCGGCGCCGAAACAGGCTGACTTGACCCAGCAGCCCCCCCTGTGATGACGGGATCGGAACCGACCAGCAGGAGGCCAGTCCGCGCTCCATGGCCGGCCCTTTGAGACCGACCCAGCGGGGATCCGACTGAATGTCGGTCGAAATGAGGATCTGTCGCCGACCTGCCGACCCACAGGCCGGCGGCCCGACAACCCCGTGACCGAAATGATCTGAAACCGCCCGCTGAAAATCCGCATCCAGACTGGGTGCCGCGCCCGGCACCATGCGCTGTTGCGTCTCGTCCATCAGGGTAATGAGACACAGGACCTCGGGATCCTCAAGCTCCACACTGCGAGCCAGAGAGTCCAGAATCACGGGCAGTTCGGCGCCACCGGCCAGCAGGGAAAGTACCCGATTCCTTCCCGCCTCGCGCTGCTCGTGTCGCTTGCGCTCAGTGATATCCGTCAGCACGCCCTCGAAGCGAATCAACTTGCCCCGAGCATCATATTCGACCCCGCTGTGCTCCTCGACCCACAAGATCTTTCCCGCTCTGGTGACAATGCGATATTGCTGTCGAAACTGCCTGCGCCCTTGCCGTGTGTACCGCTCCACCTCGGTGGCCAGACGCTCCCGATCATCGGGATGAACCAGATGAATGAAGAGCTTTTCACCCGACATCATCTCCGACGCGGAGTATCCCCAGCGGGATACCGTGGCAGAGATAAACTCCACCGGCCATCCCGGATCGGCCAGCCAACGGCACAGTATCACCGCGCTCGACTCCACCACCCGGTTGGCCGCCTTGAGCAACTCCATGGCCTGAAGGCGCTCCAGTGCCACCGAGAGATCCCGCGCCATTTCCTGCAGCAGGGACACCGTCCTGCCGGAAAAGGCACGTGGTTCAGTGCTGAAAAGATTCAGCGTCCCAGTCACCATTCCCGAAGGTGTCACGGCAAACCTGGCCAATGACCGCATCCCCGCCGCCATGGCTTCCTCGGCATCGTGTGACCGGGCATTTTCGGCACTGAGGTTATCGACCACGATATGGGGTGTACTACCCCGCCGCACACCCTCGTTTTCACTCGCGGTCAGCCAGCGCATCGAACATTGATGAGGTTCGATATCCCCCACATCATTACCCGCGCGGGCAAACAGGCGCAGCTTGCCGGCATTGCCGGTCTCCCAGAGGCCAATCCACGCTGCGCTGAAACCGCCCCGGCCCACCAGGATCTCGCACACGGCATTGATCAGCGCCCTGCGATCATGATTGCGGACAATGGCCTGATTCACACGAATCATCATGTCCTGTGACTGCTCAAGTCGTTGCTGCAAAACCTGACCGCCTTCCTCCCGACCGCCCTGCAAAACAACCAAATAGGCGCAGGGTCCACCGTCCTTCTGGCGTACCACGCGCACGAAGACGGATGCCAGGACGACCTTTCCGTCTGCGCGCACAAAAGCCCTGTTGTTGCGCTCGAATCGATCACGGTTTCCCGATATCAGACGGGAAAACTCGCGGACTTCGTCTTCCCGACCCTCATCCAGGGAAACCGCCTGCCAGGTCATGCCCAGAAGTTGATCTCGGGAACGGCCTAACATCTCGACCAGACGCTGGTTCACCGCGGTCCAGCGGTAATCCCCCGGGGCGAGCGTGCCCAGGGCAACAAAGTGCAGATTGTAGAAATACTCCATCCAGGGACTGCCGGCACATTGATGGGAATATCGCGCAGGCCGCTCTGCCAGGGTGACGAGAGAGCATTCGGATGCCCCGTAAGAATTGCGTGGGCTTCCGGCCACATGGACATCGGCATGGAACAGGCGCCCCTGCCCGTTCCTGAACAGTAGATCCTCTACCAGCACACTGCCGGCGTTGCCGGCCTGGAAGATGAGATCCCTGATCAGCGCGCAGCCCTCCCGCGGTACCTGGAAATCCGCAAGATTCCGCGCTGGAACCAGCAGATCCGTGTCCTCATACCCCCACAGCAGGGCCATGGCCGCCGCGTTGCCCCGCAGGATCAGTCCACTGTCATCCACCATCAACTCAGCAACAGGCAATCCAGGCCACGACACCTCATCGTCCGTGCTTGCGGTAGGCACGGCGGATGCGGATGCTGGAGGCAGGGGCAACCAGTCTCTTGGCAAGGACATGCGGGGGTCCTCGGTTCCACGGCCATGTAGGAAAGCTGTCTTACTTACCAACACTTTAGCAGAAACCCCGTGCTCACAGATCCCGTACGGAGAATGAAGGAGGAGCGGTAGTTTTTTTCAGACACGCAGACGCAAAAAGACCCCTTTAAAGGGGTCTTTTTGTTTGACTGCCTTGGCAGGATCAACATCCATCAGGATGAAACCTTGCCTTTTTATGGCGTCCCCACGGGGATTCGAACCCCGGTCGCCGCCGTGAAAGGGCGGTGTCCTAGGCCTCTAGACGATGGGGACTAAGAAAACAACATTATAGCAGATCAGCGGAAAATAAAAAGCTTTTATTTTACTCTGCCTGCCTTACAGCTAAACTTCTTATTGGCGCTTTTCGTGTCTCTGCTCTGTCAAAACCACCGTGACCAACCCGGTGAATACCATCAGAACACCCAAAGGCACCAGAGACAGAAAATACTTTGCAAGCTCATCGGTTCCGTAAAACAACGCACCGAAACCGACGACCATGCCTGCCAACGTAAGCAGTGCCCCAACAACCATCGAGTACTGACCTATTCGATGCATGCCGAATCACTACCCGGCCCGCCGAAGCGGAAATTTGGTGGAGCCAGGCGGGATCGAACCGCCGACCTCTTGCATGCCATGCAAGCGCTCTCCCAGCTGAGCTATGGCCCCGAAAGTTCCATGACCGTTGTTTCGCTGTTGCCGTGCTGGTCATGCCCCTCAGAAGCTGCGTACTATACGGATCCTTCAGGATGCTGTCAACAGTTTTTTTAAACTTTTTTCGACGCGATCCATTCGGCAGCTTTCTGAATCCTCGACAGGGTTCGCTCCCGTCCGATCAGCATCAGGGTCTGATCAATGGACGGCGAAACCGAGCCGCCGGTCACCGCCACACGCAGCGGCTGAGCGACCTTGCCCAATTTTACTTGTAACCTTTCTGAAACACCAGTTACGGATTCGTGGATCTGCTCCGCGCTCCACTCTCCCAAGGCATCCAGCGCGGCATGCAGGGCCTGCAGCACCGGCAGGGCATCAGGCGTCAGGTTCTTCTGCGCTGCCTTTTCATCATACTCATCGAACTCCTTGAAGAAGTACACGCTCTGGTCGGCCATCTCCACCAGGGTCTTGGCGCGGTCACGCAGGATCTCCACCACGTCACGCAAGGGCGGCGGCGTGGAAGGATCCACGTCCCGCTGGCCCATGTGCCAGGACAACTGCCGGGCCACGTAGTCGGAGGTCTGGGTCTTGATGTAGTGCTGGTTCAGCCACAGGAGCTTTTCCGGATTGATGGCCGAGGCAGAATGATTCACGTCGGCGATGTCGAACAGCTCGATCAGTTCGTCCAGGCTGAAGATTTCCTGATCGCCATGGGACCAACCCAGTCGTACCAGATAGTTGAGCAGCGCCTGGGGCAAATAGCCGTCATCCCGGTACTGCATCACGCTCACCGCCCCATGGCGCTTGGACAGCTTGGTGCCGTCGGGACCGAGGATCATGGGCAGATGGGCATAGCGGGGCGGTTCCACGCCCAGGGCCTTGAGGATGTTGATCTGGCGAGGGGTGTTGTTCAGGTGATCATCGCCACGGATCACGTGGGTGATCTGCATGTCCCAGTCGTCCACCACCACGGTGAGATTGTAGGTGGGGGTGCCGTCGGAACGGGCGATGATCAGATCATCCAGCTCGGTATTCTGGAAGGTGACGCGGCCACGCACCATGTCGTCCACCACGGTAATGCCTTCGGCGGGGTTACGGAAGCGGATGACAGGACTGACACCTTCCCGGGGCTCGCCCCGCAGGCGGCAGCGGCCGTCGTAGCGCGGCTTGACCTTCATCGCCATCTGCTGATCGCGCATGGCATCCAGCTCTTCCTTGGTGCAGTAGCAGTAATACGCGTGACCGGTATCCAGCAATTGCTGGATCACCTCTTTGTAGCGGTCAAAACGCTGGGTCTGGTAGAACGGGCCTTCGTCGTATTCCAGGCCCAGCCAGTTCATGCCTTCCAGGATTGCATTCACCGATTCCGCATTGGAACGCGCCAGATCCGTATCCTCGATGCGCAGGACGAAATCGCCACCGTGCTTGCGGGCATAGAGCCAGGAAAACAACGCCGTGCGGGCACCGCCGATGTGGAGATAACCGGTCGGACTGGGAGCGAATCGGGTGCGAACTTTCATGGAGTCACTCTGGCTTGGATGTATGGGAAGCGGCATAGAGTAGCAGACGACTTGCGGGGCTTCACCCGCTGCCTGCAATCAGGGCGCCTCTCATTGCAAGGCCAGCACGACGGCGAGCAGTACCCCGGCCTCCACCAGCTCGATCAGTCCCCCGGCCGTATCCCCGGTGGTACCGCCGAGGCGATGCACCATCCAGGCCCGACCGAGCAGGAAGACCAGTGCCGCGCCCGCCAGGGCCCAGACGCCGGCCATGCCGCCCAGGATGACGACGGCCAGCGCCACCCCCGCAGTGACCAGCCACGCCCCCCGACGCGGCAGATGCCGGGCCAGCAACGTGGCCATGCCGGCGGAACGGACATACTCGGTCAGCAGGAACAGCGGCAGGATAGCGGCTCGTCCCAGCAGGGGCGCCAGGATCAGGGCCATCCAGCCCCCCGTCAGGGCCAGCAGTTCGAACACGGCGGCAAACTTCACCAGCACCAGCAGGATCAGGGCCGTGACACCGGCGGGACCGCAGCGGGGATCCTTCATGATCTCCAGGGTCCGCTCCCGGTCCCCCAGACCACCGATCCAGGCATCGGCGGTATCCGCCAGACCATCCATGTGCAAGAGCCCGGTCAACAGCACCCAGGCGGTGACGATCAGCGCCGCCGCCAGCACGCCCTCCCCCAGCGCCCACGCCAACGCGGCCAGGGGTAGCCCCATAAGCAGGCCCACCAGGGGGTAGTACAGCATGGAGCGGCCCACTTCCTCATCGGTGGGCGAGTTCCAGCTCACGGGAAATCGGGTCAGAAAACGCAAGGCCACGAGAAAGGGTTTCATGCCGCCCCCTCCCGGATTGGGCCATGTTCGTTACCCAGGGCCACGACCTGGGCGCCCTGCCCTGCCCCCGCGGGCGAAGTGATGCGATAGAGACAGGCATGGGGCACTTCCAGGCGCAACAGATCCGACAGGGGGCGTTGCTGCACATGCAGCAGGATCAGACGGATCACGCCGCCATGGGTCACCACCAACACCCGCTCACCCATCGCGCTGTCACACAGCCGTCGCCAGGCCGCCAGTACCCGATCCCGGAAATCCATCAGGGGTTCGGCACCGGGAGGGATGTGGTTGAGCGGATCTTCCCAGAAGCGGCCCAGGGCCTCCGGTTCCGTTTCCATCAGTTCCGCTGCCGTGCGCCCCTCCCAGGCACCGAAATGCATCTCCCGCAGATCCGATTCCAGGGCCAGTGGCACGACATCGGCCCCGGCCCAGTCCCGGGCCGGGGCCGCGCAGCGCCGCAGGGGTGAGGTGATGATGCGATCCCAGGGGCCATGGCGCTCGTACCCCGCCTGCATGTGGGCGCGCCCCTGGTCGGTGAGTTCATCATCCAGGCTGCCCCGGAAGGCAAAGCCCCCCGTGGTCTGGCCGTGGCGCATCAGATCAATCTGCATGGATGGCAAGGGCACCTTCAGTGCGCCTCCGCCACCTGGGCCTCGGCGAAGGTGGCCATGTGACAATGAATGTCGCAGGCCAGACGCAGCAGGGGCACCGCCGTAGCGGCACCGCTGGCCTCGCCCAGGCGCATGCCCAGATCCAGGACGGGATCCGCCGCCAGCGCCTCCACCAGCAGACGATGACCCGGCTCGGCGGAAGCATGGGCAAACAGCATCCAGTCCCGGGCACCGGGACAGATGCGCACCGTGGCCAGGGCTGCGGCGGAACTGATGAAACCATCCACCAGGATGGGCATGCCCATCTGCGCGCAGGCCAGATACGCGCCACTCATGGCGGCAATCTCGAACCCCCCGACCCGACGCAGGCATTCCACCGGGTCCGACAGGTTCTCCGCGCCATGCAAATGCAGGGCGCGACGCAACACCTCGACCTTGTGCCGGACACCCTCCTGATTGAGCCCGGTGCCGGGTCCCGCCAGCACCTCCGGGTCACGCTCCAAAAGCCCGCAGGACACGGCCGCCGCCGCCGTGGTGTTGCCGATGCCCATCTCTCCGGCCAGATAGAGCTGGGCACCGGCCAGGCGTGCCCGTTCGGCACTGTGACGGCCGGCATTCATGGCTTTGGCCAACTGATGGGCATCCATGGCGGGGCCTTCGACAAAATTGGCGGTCCCCGGTCCCAGACGCACATCCAGCACCTCGGACATGGGCTCCAGTTCCACCACGGTTCCCAGATTGATCACTTCCAGTGTCGCACCGATGGAGCGCGCCAGGACACTGATCCCGGCCCCGCCGCGGGCAAAATTCCTGACCATCTCGGCGGTGACGGACTGGGGAAAGCGGGAAATCCCTTCGGCCGCCACGCCGTGATCACCGGCGAAGATGCTGATCCGCACCTGATCCACCCGCGGCTTGTCGGTACCCTGCATCCCGGCCAGTCGGGTGGCCAGGGTTTCCAGGCGGCCCAGGGAACCCAGGGGTTTGGTGAGCTGAGTCTGTCGATCTTCCGCGGCGCGGCGGGCGGTGTCATCGATCGGTGCGGCGGGGACCTGCAACCAGGGGGTTTCGTGATTCAAAGGGGTTCTCCTTTCAGGGTATGTGGCAAGCCGGCCACGGTCAGGACGACGCGATCCGCACGGGCGGCCACCGCCTGATGCAGGCGTCCGGCATCATCGCAGAAACGTCGGGTCAGTTCTCCCAGGGGCACGATGCCCATGCTGGTCTCATTGCTGACCATGATCACACGGCCGGGCAGACGGGGCAGCACCACCAGAAAGTCCTCCTGTTCACGGGCGCAGGTCTGTGCCTCCTCATCCCATAACAAATGGGTCAGCCAGAGGGTGAGGCAGTCCACCAGCAAACAATGCCCGGGACGGGCATGGCGGACCAGTGTCGCCGCCAGATCGGCCCCGCTCTCCACCAGCGTCCAGTCCGACGGACGGCGCTCACGGTGGTGGCGGATGCGCGCGTGCATTTCCTCGTCGTCACCGGGTCGAGCGGTGGCCACATAGGTCACCGGCAGACCGCTCTCCAGGGCCAGACGCTCGGCCAGGGCGCTTTTGCCGGAACGGACACCGCCCAGGATCAGTTCTTTCATGGGTCAATACCTCGCTCATGCCCGGCATCCACCCTGCCCACCACCCAGGCCAGCGCAACCTCCAGACGCTGCCATTGGGCCTCATCGGCCGGCAGACCAAAGCGTAGACTCAAGGGATCGGTGAACAACCGGGTAAGAATGGCTTCCCGGCGCAGCCCCTGATGGATCTGCCTGGCGTGGGGGGTACGCACCCACTGGAACACATCGGTCCCGCCGTCAGGCACCAGCCCGTGCGCACTCAGGCAAGCTTGCAGACGCAGCCCGGAGGCGGCCAGTAAGGCCCGGGTCCGGATCTGCCAGTCCCGGTCTTCCAGCGCCCGGGTGGCCACCCAGCGCGAGGGACCGCTCAGGCACCAGGGTCCCAGGCGGGCGGACAGACGGGCCAGCAGGGGCGCCTCCGCCAGGACAAACCCCACCCGTGCCCCGGCCAGACCAAAGAACTTGCCCAGTGAGCGCAGAACCACCAGGCCGGGCCGGGGACAAAGCGGGGCCAGACCCAGGTCCGGGGTGGCGTCCATGAAGGCCTCATCCACCACCAGCCAGCCACCCCGGACCGCCAGATCAGCCAGCCAGGCCTGCAGCCGGGACGGTGCGAAGGTGTCGCCGGTGGGGTTGTTGGGATGGACCAGCAGCAGCACATCCAGTCCGTCCAGACGGGATTCGATCTCCTCCACGGCCAGCGGGATCACCTGGTGCCCCGCCAGGCGCCAGGCATGGGCATGCTCGGCATAGCTGGGATGCAGCATCCCCACCCGTCGCCCCGGCGGCAGCAGGCCCGGCAGGGCCTGGATCGCCGCCTGGGAACCGGCCACCGGCAACAGGGCATCCGTACCGTAATAGGCGGCCGCGGCCTGTTCCAGCCCATCGGCCTCCTCCGGCAGACGGGACCAGACCGACGCCGGCATCCCATCGGGCACCGGCCAGCCCACCGGATTGATGCCGGTGGACAGATCCAGCCAGCGGCTCAGGGGGATACCCTCTTCCCGCGCCGCCTGACGCAGGCGGCCGCCGTGGGGCAAGGTCACCGGAGTGCTCATGTTCATGACAAAAAGCCCGTGATAGGGAGAAGATGGCCGATCAGTATCAATAACATGAAGCACGCCAGCCAGATCCCCATCCCCCGTCGAATGAGATCCAGTGCCCGCCGGATGTCCTCGGGCCGGGCCGCCTGCCCCGCCCCCAGATCCGGACGCGGCTCCAGCCGGCCGTAGTAGACCGCCGCCCCGCCCAGACGGATGCCCAGCGCCCCGGCGCCGGCAGCCATCACCGGGCCGGCATTGGGGCTTTTCCAAACCCGTCCCTGCCGTCGCCAGCAGTCAAGGGCGACCCGGGTATGGCCCGCCAGGGCATAGGCCAGAGCGGTCAGGCGCGCCGGGATCCAATTCATGACATCGTCCAGCCGGGCCGCCGCCCAGCCAAAGCGACCATAGCGATCGGTGCGATACCCCCACATGGCATCCAGGGTGTTCACCAGCCGGTAGGCCACCACCCCGGGCGCTCCGGCCACCAGAAACCAGAACACCGGCGCAAACAGGGCATCGTTGCCGTTTTCCAGCACGGATTCCAGGGTGGCCTTACTGATGTCCTGCGCATCCAGGGTTCGGGTATCCCGGCTGACCAGAAAGGCGACCCGCTCGCGGGCCTGGTCAAGATGACCCTGGGTCAGGGCGTCGGCGATACCCTTGCCGTGTTCGCCCAGGCTGCGCCAGCCGATGGCCAGATAGAGCAGGACCAGTTCGGCCACCCAGCCCCAGGGCGGCAGGGACACCAGCAGGGCCAGCAATACGAACGGGATCACCAGCATCGCCACCAGCCAGGCACCCCGGCGCCGGTCATCCCGATGGAAACGGCGTTCGGCGGCATCCACCAGGGCACCGAAACCCACCAGGGGGTGCCAGCGGGGAGGCTCGCCCAGGAGCCGGTCCAGCAGCAGCGCGGACAGCAGCAGGACCAGGGTCAGCATGGCCGGTGTCCGCCCAGCAGGTGACCGATCGCCTCCGGGTTGGAGGGGAAATACAGATGGACATAGCTGGCCGTGACGGGACCGAGGCGATACACCGGCTCCGCCGTGGCCCGCCCGTTGGGGCTGCAGGCATGGGTCAGCGGCTCTATCCTCGCCGTCATGGCGGAATGATGGAAGGTATGTCCCCGCAACGTGCCTTCCGGCAACACGACTTCCTGGGGTCCCAGTCCGGCCAGCCGACCCTGCATCCGTGCCTCCCCCGGCAGCAGACCGGCCATGTCCGCCTCCTGCCCCGCCACATCCGACAATCGTTCCAGCAGATACAGCATGCCGCCGCACTCGGCCAGTATCGGGCGCCCGGCGCTGATGTGGGAAAGCAGGTCCTGTTTCAGCCGCTCATTGGCCGCCAGTGCGGGCAGATGCAACTCCGGATAGCCGCCCGGCAGATAGACCCCGTCGGCCTCGGGCAATCTTTCCCCCGCCACCGGCGAGAAAAAGCACAGCGTCGCGCCCAGTTTGGCAAGCACCTCCAGATTGGCCGGATAAATGAAAGCAAAGGCCGCATCCCGGGCCACCGCGATGCGCCGTCCCGCCAGCAGCCTGGGGGGCGGGCTCCGGTCCACCGGCGCGAAGGACACCGGGGGCGGCAATCCACCCGCCGTCCACACCAGACGGCCGGCGGCAGCCTCCAGGCGCTGATCCAGATCCTGGATTTCCTCGGCCTGAACCAGCCCCAGATGCCGGCTGGGCAGGGCCGCGTCAGGCGCCTTGGGCAGATAGCCCAGGGCCGTCAGCCCCGGCGGCAGGTCTTCCAGCAGCATCCGATAGTGGCCCTCACTGCTCACCCGATTGGCAAAGACCCCGGCAAACGGCACGTCGGGCCGGAATGTGGACAACCCGTGGGCGATGGCCCCGAAGGTCTGGGCCATGGCGGCACCGCTGATGGAGGCCAGCACGGGAATTCCCAGGGTTCGGGCAATATCCGCCGTGGAAGGGCGACCATCGAACAGGCCCATCACCCCTTCCACCAGGATCAGGTCCGCGTCCCCCGCCGCCTCAAAAAGACGCTGGCGGGCGTCGGCCTCGCCGGTCATCCACATGTCGATGGAATGGACCTCGTGACCGCAGGCCTGGTGGTGAATCATGGGGTCAAGAAAATCCGGTCCGCCTTTGAACACCCGCACCCGCCGCCCCTGGTTGCGGTGATACCGGGCCAGGGCGGCGGTGACCGTGGTCTTGCCCTGCCCGGACGACGGGGCCGTGATCAACAGAGCTGGGCAATGGCGGGTGTGCATGGTCGTTGCGGGGCGGGCAGGCCCCTCATTGCTGGTAGTTGAGGGTCAGATAAAATGCCCGACCCGGCTGTTCATAATCAATGGCGGGCTGCCCACCAAACCCGGCTTGGCGGGCCGTGACATAGTCACGGTCGAACACGTTGTTCAGGGTCGCCCGCACCGTCCAGGCCGGATTCACCTGATAAGCGGCCCGCAGATGCACCAACTCGTGACCGGCGATGCGGTCGGTGTTGGCGGCATCATTGTAGCGCCGTCCCTCGGCAATGAGGGTGGTCCCGAAAGACCAGTCCTGCCATCGCCGGTCCAGATCCAGACGCGCGATCTCGTTGGGGCGACGCCGCAGCTCATGACCGGTATGGCGGTTCTCATGATCCAGCAAGGTCAGGGACAGGAGGGCCGACCAGTGGGCATGACGCATCCCCGTCTCCAGTTCCAGGCCACGGATACGCGCCTTTTCCACGTTCTGCGGCTGCCAGAAAGAGCTGCCGGGCACCGGCGCCCACTCGATCAGATCGTCGATGTCAGACTGGAACACCGCCAGATCCGCATGAAAACCACCGGATTGATGACGCAGCCCCAGTTCATAGGTTTCGGAGGATTCCGGTGCCAGGTCCGGATTGCCGCCACCGGGCCAGTACAGGTCGTTGAAGGTGGGCGCCTTAAAGGCCGTGCCGCCGCTGGCACGAACCCGCCAGGCATCGGTGATCCGGTAGCCCCAGGCCAGCTGCCCGGTGGTTTCCTTGCCAAAAGCCTCGTTGTCATCCTGCCGCAGGCTGCCGGTCAGGGCATGATGCCCCAGGTCCAGCTGGAGCTGAGCATATACCCCCCAGTTGTCCCGCCGGGTCTCGTCATAGTCCCTGGAACTGCTCACTTTGTCTTCCTGGTAGTCCACCCCCGCCGTGAACAGATGATCCCCCAGCAGGAGGTCGTTCTGCCAGGCCAGCAGGTAGCGCGTCGTATCGATCCGTGACGAGGCCACCCCATTCTGGAAGGTTTCGTTCTCATCCCGGCTGTGGCTGACGCTCAGTTCACTGAACCAGACCTCGTGGAGCTGCCCACGGACACCGATTCGGGAGGCATGATGGACGAAATCGATCCAGTCCCGGGCCAACTGACCAGAATCGTAGTCGGTCTCTCCGAAGGCATGATGGAAGGAACCGAACAGCTCCAGACCCTCGGTAGCCTGGTGGGACAAACGTCCGGAGACACTGCTGTTGTGGAATCCGTCCCGACCGGAATCCCCCACCCCCCGCTGAACATCGATGCCATCGGTGCCGAAGTGACTGCCGGAGAGGCTGTAGCGGGTCCGGTCCTGGCTGCCGGATACCCCAAGGCCATATTCCCGGGTATTGAAGGAACCGGCCCCCATGTGCGCCCGCACCCGGGCCGGGCCGTCACCTTCCCGGGTAAAGACCTGGATCACGCCGCCGATGGCATCGGAACCATAGAGACTGGTTCTGGGTCCGCGAACAATCTCCACCCGCTCGATCTCCGCCGGGGGCAGGAACTGCCAGGAGGCACTGCCCAGGGTGGCGGAGCCCATGCGCACGCCGTCGATCAGCAACAGGGTGTGATCCGAAGCGGCGCCGCGCAGGAACAGGCCGGTGGTCTTGCCGAAGGGACCATTTTGAGACAGGGCAATGCCAGCCCGGGCCGCCAACAGATCCGCGAACGCCTTCGGCTGCAACCGCTCGATCTCTTCACGCTCGATCACGGTCACCGACGCCAGGGTCTGATCCACGGTCTGGGCCGTGCGGGTGGGGGTCACCAGGATGGGATCGAGCCGGGCGATCATTTCCTGGGCAGACAGGGCATGGGGAAGGGCCAGCAGGATCGCGGCCGACAGCAGGGACTTCTTGTGCATGGGGATACTCTCCGGCGCGCCGCCCGCGCGCCATGCAGTCTTGAATCAGGACGGCATGCTGGAGAGCCAGGGGCACGGGAAACCCGTCCTGGCACACGACCACGAACGGCACTTCCCTACCGGGGAACCCGAAGATATCGAGCCGCGCAAAGCCCTCCGCAATGCCGCGTAAGCGCATCAGGCCGGTCTCCGGGCTCGCGGGCGGGTCATGTACGACCTGGTCAGGGCACCTTCCCACGCTTGCGCGCAGTGGTTGTATCGCCCTGCCGGGGATCCTGGAAACACCATGGACCCCCCACCTCGCCTACCGTTGCGGGGGCAGCGCCGGCATTGTCCATGGCCTTGGGCCATGGTCGCACCGGCTTCCCGTTTCACCGGATGTGTGTCACGCATCCGGCACCTGAAGCGAGGCAGGATAATACGCAACAGGATCATGATTGGCTACCGCCAATGGGGTTTTTTCCGGCAGGATTGACCGCCGGCAACTGCTATAATGCCTGCCTTCAAGACTTGATCACCCACTATCGGCAATCAGCAAGAAAGGCGACGATGCGCGCAAAAAAAGCCCGTTTACCGATGATATCCGGCATTTTATGCCTCAGTGCCTGGCTGACCATGGCCACGGCCGACCCCGCCGCGCCGACGCCGGTCCAGGTCATCGATGACCGACAGCAGACGGTGTCCCTCGCCGCGCCGGCCGAGCGCATCATCAGCCTGGCCCCCCACATCACCGAGCTTTTGTTTGCCGTGGGTGCCGGCAACCGGATCGTGGGCACGGTGAGTTTCAGCGACTACCCGGCGGCGGCAGCGGACATCCCCAGGATCGGCAGCTACAAGCAACTGGACATGGAATCCATCCTGGCCCTGAAACCGGATCTGGTGGTGGCCTGGAGCAGCGGCAACGTCCAGGCCCAGGTGGAGCGCCTGGCCCGGCTGGGGCTTCCCGTCTACTACAACGACCCCGAGGATTTCGAACAGCTGGCCCTGGCCCTGGAACGCCTGGGCACCCTGGCCGGGCGGGCACCCCAGGGACGGGAAGCGGCCGAGGACTTCCGTCGGGATCTGCGGGCATTGGAAGCACAATACGGCGACCGGCCCAGGGTGACGGTGTTCTACCAGATCTGGGACCGTCCCCTCATGACCCTCAACGACCAGCACCTGATCTCCCGCGCCATCGAAATCTGCGGCGGCCACAACCTGTTCGGTGACCTGGAAGCCCTGGTCCCGCGACTGGATCGGGAAGTGGTGCTGGCCGCCGATCCGGAAGCGATCCTGGGGGGCGGCATGGGTGAGGACAGCCCGCACTGGATCGAGGAGTGGCGCCGCTGGCCGACCCTGACCGCCACCGCCAGGGACAATCTGTTCTTCATCCCCCCGTCCCTGCTGCAACGGGCCACGCCCCGCATTCTGGAAGGCACCCGGCAGGTTTGCGAAGCCCTGGAGACCGCCCGCACCCGACGCCCGGAGGCGACCGAGTGAGCCGACCGGCCCTGGTGCTGCCGATCCTGCTGGGGGCCGCCGGCCTGTCCCTGGGCATCGCCGTGGCCCTGGGCAGCGTCCCGCTGACGCCCACCGAGACCCTGGCCGTGCTCACCGGCGGCGGCGAGCCGCTGCACCGGACCCTGATCCTGGAACTGCGCCTGCCCCGCGCCCTGGCGGCCTTTGCCACCGGCGGCCTGCTGGCGGTGGCCGGGGCGCTGATGCAGGTACTGCTGCGCAACCCCCTGGCGGACCCCTATGTGCTGGGGCTGTCCGGCGGCGCGGCGGTGGGGGCGTTGCTGTCCATGCTGGCGGGCCTGGGCATGGCCATGGTATCGGGGGCGGCCTTTGCCGGCGCCCTGTTGTCCACCCTCATCGTCTTCGGCCTGGCCCACGGCACCGGGAGCTGGACACCCACCCGTCTGCTGCTGACCGGGGTGGTGGTGGCGGCGGGCTGGGGTGCCTTCATCAGCTTCCTGCTGGCGATTAGCCCCACCACCGAACTACCGGGGATGCTCTACTGGCTGATGGGGGATCTGTCCCATGCCCACAGCCCCTGGCCGGCCTGGATCGTGCTGGTGGTCGTCGTGCTGGTGGCCATGCCCCTGGGGCGCAGTCTCAACGTACTGGCCCGGGGACCGCTGCAGGCGGCAGCCCTGGGTGTTGCCGTGCGCCCCCTGGAATGGACCCTCTACGGGGTGGCGGCCCTGGTCACGGCGACGGCCATCACCATGGCGGGCAGTGTGGGTTTCGTGGGTCTGATCGTGCCGCACATGCTACGTCTGGTGCTGGGCAATGACCAGCGCCTGATCCTGCCGGCCTCGGCCCTGGCCGGCGGCATCCTGCTCACCCTGGCGGACACCCTGGCGCGGACCCTGATCGCCCCCCAGCAGTTGCCGGTGGGCGTGATCACCGCCATGCTGGGCGTCCCGGTGTTCCTGTACCTGCTCTACCGCAGCCGATGACCGATTCCCGACTTCTTCAGTCAGCCCCCGCACCCCTGCTGACACTCATGGACCTGGTGGTGGACATCCCCGGCCGGGGCGACGGCGCCCCCCTGAACCTGGACATCCGGGCCGGTCAGTGCTGGGGCATCCTGGGCCCCAACGGGGCCGGCAAGAGCACCCTGTTGCATACCCTGGCCGGTCTGCGACCGCCCCGCCGGGGTACCATCCGGCTCCAGGGCCAGCCCCTGGGGCAACTGCCCCGCCGCCGCATCGCCCGTCTGCTGGGCATGGTCTTCCAGGATCATCAGGACGGGTTTCCGGCCACGGTGCTGGAAACGGCCCTGATCGGCCGTCATCCCTACCTGCGTCCCTGGGAGATGGAGTCGGCCGAAGACCATCAGGCGGCCCTCAAGGCCCTGCGGCAGGTGGATCTGGCCGGCATGGAAACCCGTCTCATCGCCACCCTCTCCGGCGGCGAGCGCCAGCGCCTGGCCATTGCCACCGCCCTCACCCAGGACCCGCGCATCTTCCTGCTGGACGAGCCCACCAACCATCTGGACCTGCACCATCAGGTGGCGGTGCTGGACATCGTCCGCCGGGCCGTGGCCGAGGGACGCAGCGCCGTCCTCACCCTGCACGACGTCAACCTGGCCGCCCGCTACTGCGATCACCTGCTGCTCATGTACCCCGGCGACGAGGCATGCTGGGGAACCACCCGGGAGATGCTGGTGCCCAACGCCCTGGAACGCCTCTACGGACAGGCCCTGGTCACCGGCGAGGTGGAAGGCATGCCGGTGTTCTTTCCCCGAACCCGGTAACGTCCGGCCCAAAGACCCAAAAATAAGCAAACACTGAATTACCTCCTCAACCCGGCTACAATGCCGGTTCACCTCAGCCCTCGACCGCCCATGCCCCTGCCTCCCCGCATCAAGCGCTTGCTGCCCCTGATCCTGCTGGCCATCGGTATCGGCGGGTTCGTCCTGCTGCTGATCACCCGGCCTTCCGAACCGCCCCGGCAGGTGGCGGAGCGGGTGTGGCGGGTGACGGCCGAAGAGATCACGCCCCGGACCCTTCCTCCCCAGGTCACGCTCCACGGCCATGTCACCTCGCCCCGGGCGGCCGGCCTGCGCGCCGCGGTGGAAGCGGACGTGGCCCGGGTGCCGGTGGAGGAAGGTCGCCAGGTCCAAGCCGGAGACACCCTGGTGATCCTGGACGACCGGGAACTGGAACTGCTGGTCCGGCAACGGCAGGCGGATCTGGATGACCTGCGGGCACAGCTGCGGGCCCTGGAACGAAGCCACGCCCGGGATCGGGAGGCATTGGACCGGGAACGCACCCTGCTGGCGCTGGCGGAACGGGCCGTGAACCGGGCCCAGGACCTGCTCAATCGCAACCTGGGTTCCCCCGCCACCCTGGAAGAGGCCCAGCGCAACCGGGAGCAGCAGGCCCTGGCCGTGGCCAACCGGCAGCTGGCCCTGGATGATTACGACGCCCGCCGGGAACAGCTGCGAGCACGCACCCGCCGGGCAGAGGCCCAGCTGGCCCAGGCCGCCCTGGATCTGGAGCGCAGCCATGTCCGCGCCCCCTTCGACGGCCGCATCGCCCGCGTCAATGTCGCCCCCGGGGACCGGGTGCGGGTGGGCGACGCACTGGTGACCCTGTTCGATACCCAGGCCCTGGAGGTGCGCGCCCCCATCCCCGCCGTCCATCTGCCGGCGGTGCGCCAGGCCCTCGACATGGCATCCCCGCCCGTTGCCCAGGCCCGGGTGGATGGCCTGCCCCTGACCCTTGAACTGAGCCGTCTGGCCGGCGAAACCGGGGCCGGCAGTGCCGGCGTGGAAGGGCTGTTCCGGATCGTCTCGGATACCCAGGACGTCCCCCTGGGACGCTTCGTCAGCCTGCGCCTCTCCCTGCCACCCAGAGAGCACGTGGTGGCCCTGCCCTTCGAGGCCCTGTACGGGCTGGATCGCATCTACCGCCTGGAAGACGGACGCATGCAGGGCCTTGCAGTGCGACGGGTGGGCGAATGGGTGGACGAGGACGGTCGCGAACGCATCCTGGTGTCCGGCGAGGCCCTGCGAGCGGGTGACCGGATCATCACCACCCGGCTGCCCAATGCCATCGACGGCCTGCGGGTCAGCGCGGAGGCAGACTGATCCATGGCCCGTTCCCGTGGTGTGATCCCCTTCTTCCTGCGGCATCCGGTGGCGGCCAACCTGCTGGTGGCTCTGATGCTGCTGTCCGGCTCCTGGGCGCTGCTCAAGCTCAACACCCAGTTCTTCCCCAACTTCGCCCTGGATTTCGTCACCGTGCAGGTGGCCTGGACCGGCGCCAGCGCGGAAGACGTGGAAACCGGCATCACCATTCCCCTGGAACAGGAACTGCGCACCGTGGACGGTCTGCGCAGCCTCACCTCCACCTCGGCCCTGGGCATCGCCTCCATCACTCTGGAGTTCCAGGCCGGCACCGACATGACCCTGGCCACGGACCAGGTCAAGGACGTGGTGGCCCAGCAACGCAACCTGCCGGAGGCCGCCGAGACACCCATTGTCAACCGCATCATCCGCTACGAGCCCATCGCCCGGCTACTCGTCAGCGGGCCCGATCTGCGTGAACTGCGCCCCCTGGTACGGGAGTTCGAGCGTCAGTTGCTGGACCAGGGGATTGCCCGCATCGACTTTTCCGGCCTGCCGGAAGAGGAGATGGCCATCCAGATTCCCACCGCCCGACTGCTGGATCTGGGCATGACCCTGGGTCAGGTGGGCGAGCGGATCGCCGGTCTCTCCCTTGATCTGCCCGCGGGGATGGTGGGCCGGGACGACAGCGCCCGGCAGCTGCGCAGCCTGGAACAGGGTCGGGAGGAAATGGCCTTTGCCCGCCTGCCCCTGCGCAGCGACGCCGAAGGGGGCCTGATCCTGCTGGGGGATGTGGCCCGGATCGAGCGCAGGATCCGGGACAATCAGGTGCTGGTGCGCTATCAGGGCGAACCCGCGGTGGAAATGTCCCTGCAACGGGCGGAACGGGATGATGCCCTGGACGCCTCCGGCATCCTGCTGGGCTGGCTGGACGAGGCAAAAGAGACGCTGCCGCCGGGAGTACAGATCCATGTCTATGACCAGTTCTACGAACCCCTGGTGGAACGCATCGGCCTGCTGCTCAAGAACGGGGCCGGCGGTCTGATCCTGGTACTGGCGATCCTGTTCCTGTTCCTCAACGGCCGCCTGGCCCTGCGGGTGGCCCTGAGCATCCCCGTCTCGTTCACCGCCGCCTTCCTCGCCCTCTGGGCCCTGGGCGGCAGCATCAACATGATGTCCCTGTTCGGCTTCATCATGTCCCTGGGCATCATCGTCGACAATGCCATCGTGGTCAGTGAACATGCCTACACCCAGTACCAACGGGGCATGAACGCGGCCCAGGCGGCCCAGCGGGGCGCTCAACGCATGATCGCCCCGGTGATCTCCGCCTCCCTCACCACCGTGGCCGCCTTCCTGCCGCTGATGCTCATCGGCGGCATCATCGGCAACATCCTCTTCGACATCCCCCTGGTGGTGATCTGCGTCATTCTGGCCACCCTGGTGATCAGCTTCCTGGTGCTGCCCTTCCACCTCAAGAACAGCCTGGAAAAGGTCAGACCGCCTCGACCCGGCTCCTTCCGCGACCGTTTCGACAAGCGCTTCGATGCCTTTCGTGAAGGCCCCTTCCGGCGACTGGTCACCCAATCGGTGGAACATGCCGGCATCACCCTGGCGGGCGCGGTGGCGGTCCTGATCCTGGCCATGGGCCTGCTGGTGGGTGGTCGCATCGGCTTCACCTTCTTTCCCGCTCCCGAAGGCACCGTGGTCACGGCCGCCGCCCACTTCGTCGCCGGGACCCCGCCGGAACGGGTGGAACGGTTCCTGGAACATGTGGAGTCCACCCTCCGTGACACCGAATCCGAGTTGGGCGGCAACCTGATCCGCAACGTGGTGGTCTCCCTGGGCCGGGGCGTGGACACCGGTGGGCCGGTACAGGCGCCCCGGGGAGACCAGTTCGGCGCCATCCTGGTGGAACTGGTCTCCCCGGATCAGCGGGACGTGCGCAACACCCGGTTCATCCGGGAATGGCAGTCACGCATCCAGATGCCGCCGGGGATCGAGCTGTTCAGCATCACGGAACGCCAGGCCGGCCCGCCGGGAAGGGACGTGGATATCCGCCTGACCGGGGCGGACCCGGAACGGCTCAAGGCGGCCGGGCTGGAACTGGCCGAGACACTCAACGACTTTCCCGGCGTGTTTGCGGTGGAAGACAACATGCCCTATGGCCGGGAGCAGCTCATCTACCGGCTCCGACCCGAGGGCCTGGCCCTGGGACTGACCACGGAATCCCTCGGTCGTCAGCTGCGTCACGCCTTCGACGGGGCGCTGGCACAGATCTTTCAAGAGGGTCTGGAAGAAGTAGAGGTGCGCGTGATCCTGCCCGACGACGAGCGTCACCGCGGCGTCACCCTGGAGCGCTTTACGGTGATCCTGCCGGGCGGGGGCATGGCCCCCCTGGACACGGTGGCCGAGTTCCAGCCGCGCCAGGGCTTCGAAACCCTGCGCCGAGCCGATGGCCGGCTGGCCATTTCCGTATCCGCCGAAGTGGACCGGGCGGTGAACAATGCCGGCCGGGTCCGCGAACAGCTGGCGGCCGACGTACTTCCCTCGCTGACCGAACGTCATGGGGTGACGTGGTCCTTCGAAGGCCGGGCAGCGGACCAGGCGGAAACCCTGGCGGACATGCGCATGGGTCTGATCTTTGCCCTGGCGCTGATCTATCTCACCCTGGCCTGGGTGTTCGGATCCTACGGCTGGCCGCTGGTGGTCATGGCCATCATCCCCTTCGGCCTGCTGGGCGCCCTGGCCGGGCACTGGCTCCTGGGCATGGAAATGACCATCCTGTCCCTGTTCGGGCTGTTCGGCCTGACCGGTATCGTGGTGAACAACTCCATCATCCTGGTGAGTTTCTATCAGTCCCTGCGCGAGGAAGGCCTGGCCCAGGACGCGGCCATCGTGGAGGCCTCCTGCCAGCGCCTGCGTGCGGTGCTTCTGACCTCGTTCACCACCATCGCGGGACTGGTGCCGCTGTTGTTCGAGCGTTCGGTGCAGGCCCAGTTCCTGATCCCCATGGCGGTATCCATCGTCTTCGGTCTGGCGGTGGCCACGGTGCTGGTCCTGGTGGTGATCCCCGCCTTGCTGGCGGTGCATGAGCGATGGGTGAACCGCTGAACAAGCACTGGGTCAGAAGCGTTGTTCCAGTATCAGCGCCCCACCTTCGTTACGCATGTCCACCTGGTCCAGAAAACTCATGCCCAGCAGGGCCATGCCGGGCTGATTTCCCGGCAGCACGAAGGCCGGGACATTGCGCTGTTCGATCCCGCCCACCCGCACCCGGTCCAGATGAATGCGGTGCGCCCATTCGGTGCCCGAGGCCGTCTGCACCCGAACCTGAGCCCCCCGGGTGTAGTCGAGCCCCAGACGACGGGCTTCCACGGCACTCAGGGCAATGGCCGAGGCGCCGGTGTCCACCAGAAAGGTGACGGCATGGCCGTTGATGGCGCCGGGCGTGGTGAAGCCGCCCGAACTGCCCCGATAGATCCGCGCCTGGCTGATGGCCCGAGGTTGGAATTCCCCGCCGACGCGGCCGTCGATGCCGATCTGACGCTGACGCCCCTCCAGTTCGATGAGCACGGTCCCGCTGCGACTGTCGGTGCTGATCAGGCGCACCCCGGCTTCGGACGTCTCCCCCACCCGCAACACCTGACGCTGCCCGTCCAGGGCCATCACGGCGCGATCGGAAAAGACCCCCATCAAATGAATGTCCACGGCGGCGGCGGGAGCGGCCAGGAGCACCGAAAGCAGGGTCAGCCGGGGGAGATGGCAGGTTCTCATGGGGCGGTGAAGGCAAAGGCCAGTAGCTGCAGCACCACCAGAGCATAGACCCCCGCCAACAGGTCATCCACCATGATGCCAAAACCGCCTTCCACCCGCCGGTCAAGCCACCCGATGGGCCAGGGCTTGAGCACGTCGAAGATCCGGAACAGTACGAAACCCACCAGCACCCAGATCCAGCCCGCCGGCGCGGCGATCATGGTGACCAAAAAACCGGCGAACTCATCCCAGACGATGCCAGGATGGTCATGGACCCCAAGACGCCGTGAGCTCTCGCCGCAGAGCCAGACACCGACGCCGATCACGATCAGGGTGGCCAGCAGGTAGCCCCACGGCGGCAGGCCGGACAACAGTAGATACAGGGGTATGGCGGCCACCGTGCCCGCCGTGCCCGGGGCCTTGGGCGACAGGCCGCTGCCGAAGCCGAAGGCCAGAAAATGCACCGGGTCCGTGAGAACCCGGCGCGGGGGGATGGGGGCGGGCTTGGATGGGCTCATGAGGACTCCGCGATCTGAAAATGGTCATAGCCGCCCCGATCCAGCGACAGCCGGTCACCGGCCGGATCCAGCACCCGTAGCCCCGATTCGGCCTCGATCTCACCTATCTCGGTCACCGGGCACCCCGTGCCCGCCAGACGCTCATGGACCCGGGGCACCCTCTCGGGAGGTACCGTGAACAGGAGTTCGTAGTCATCGCCTCCCGCCAGGGGCAGGGACCAGTCAATCCCCTCGGCGGGCATGTGGGCCAGAAAGGCGGCCGACAGGGGCAGGTCGGATGTGCGCAGGGTCGCCCCGACCCCGGAGGCCGTCAGGACATGACCCAGGTCCTGACACAGCCCATCGGAGATGTCGATGCAGGCCGAGGCCAGACCGCGCAGGGCCAATCCGGCCGCCACCCGGGGCGTGGGCCGATCCAGGCGCCGGCGTAGCGGATCGTCGGGATCCAGGGCCTGCCCGGCCAGCATCCGCTGCAACGCCAGCGCCGCATCCCCCGGCGTGCCCGTGACCATGATGCGATCTCCCGGGCGGGCACCCCGACGTCGCAGGGCGGCCCCCACCGGCGCCACCCCCATGATCTGCACCGTGATGGACAAGGGACCCCGGGTGGTATCCCCGCCCACCAGTTCCACCCCGTGCTGCCGGGCCAGGTCCAGCAGACCCCGGGCAAAGGCTCCGAGCCAGTCCGGGTCCTGATCCGGCAGGGTCAGGGCCAGGGTGATCCAGCGGGGCATGGCGCCCATGGCGGCCAGATCGCTCAGGTTCACCGCCAGGGCCTTGTGGCCCACGGCGGCCGGGGGCGTCTGCGCGGGAAAGTGAACGCCCTGAATCAGGGTATCCACCGATACCACCAATTCATGTCCCGGCGGCACCCGCAACAGGGCCGCGTCATCCCCCACCCCCAGGATCACGTCCGGATGCCTGGGCGCCTGAGTGAAATGACGACGGATCAGGTCAAATTCCTTCACGGCAGGTACTAGCGGGTCGCCACCTGGGCCGCCACCTTGTCGATGACCCCGTTGATGAAACGATGGCCCTGTTCCGCACCAAACTTCTTGGCCAGGGCCACCGCCTCGCTGATGGCCACCTTGTAGGGCACCTCGGGGCAATGCTGCAGTTCATAGGCGGACAGACGCAGGATGGCCCGCTCCACCGGGTCCACCTGTTCCATGGGGCGGTCCAGATGGGGCTCCACCAGGGCATCAATGGCCTTCACCTGCTCGGTCACCCCCAGCAGGATCATGCGGAAATATTCCCAGTCCGCCTTTTCCATCTCGGGATCTTCCTTGAACTGGGCCAGGATGTCCTTGGGGTGGTAGCCGGTCAGCTGCCACTGATACAGGGCCTGCATGACCAGACGCCGGGCATGGCGCCGGGCGTGGGTCAGGCGGCGGTGGTCCATGGAATGGGGCTGGTTCATGCTCGAAGCGACCGGATCAGGCTGACCATTTCCAAGGCGCCCAGGGCGGCATCGGCGCCCTTGTTGCCGGCCTTGGTGCCGGCGCGCTCGATGGCCTGCTCGATGGTGTCCGTGGTCAGCACGCCGAAGGAGATGGGCAGACTGTATTCAAGCTGAATCTGAGCCAGGCCCTTGGTGGCCTCGCCCGCCACATAGTCGAAATGGGGGGTGGAACCGCGGATCACGCAGCCCAGGGCGATGATGGCGTCGTACTTGCCGGAATCGGCCATCACCTTGACCGCCAGGGGCAGTTCGTAGGCACCGGGCACCCGGGCCACGGTCAGGTTCGCGGCCGGCACGCCGTGACGCAGCAGGGCGTCCTCGGCCCCTTCCAGCAGGCGCTCGACGATGAAGGAGTTGAAGCGGGACAAGACCAGGCCGACGCGCACGTCGGAGAGGTCGGTGAAGGTCCCTTCATGGGTCTGGATGGCTGAATGCATGGGATCACTCTTGACTTAGTCGTTGACGTATTCGACCACTTCGAGCCCGAAACCACCGAGCCCATGGAAGCGTTTGGGGGAGGACAGCAGGCGCATCTTGCTGATGCCCAGGTCCTTGAGAATCTGGGCGCCGATGCCGTGGGTGCGCAGCTCGGCCGGTTCCTGCTCATCCTGGACCGGCGGGCTGGGCTGGCGGCTGCGCAGGGCCATCTCCCGCAGGCGACGGACCATTTCCCGGGGACTTTCCGGCTTGTGAATGACCACTGCCACCCCGGCCCCTTCCGCCTCGATGCGAGCCAGCGCCGCCCGCAACGGCCAGCCGCAGTTGGGGCCGCGATAGGCCAGGGTATCGCACAGGCCACCTCCCAGATGGACACGCACCAGGGTGGGTGTCTCGCCGTCCACCTCGCCCTTGACCAGGGCAAAGTGCAGGACCTTATCCACCGTATCCTCATAGGCGATGAGGCGAAACTCGCCGAACTCGGTGGGAAACGGGCTTTCCGCCACCCGTTCCACGCTGCGCTCGTTCTCGATGCGGTAACGGATCAGGTCCTCGATGGTGCCCATCTTCAGGTCATGCTCGGCGGCAAAGCGCTCCAGGTCCGGGCGCCGGGCCATGGAGCCGTCCTCGTTGAGGATCTCGACGATCACCGCCGCCGGCTCGAATCCCGCCAGGCGGGCATAGTCACAGCCGGCCTCGGTATGTCCGGCCCGCACCAGCACCCCACCCGGCTGCGCCATGAGGGGAAAGATGTGTCCGGGCTGGACCAGGTCCTCGGGGCGCGCATTGGGCGCCACCGCGGTACGCACCGTATGGGCGCGATCGTAGGCGGAAATCCCGGTGGTCACCCCTTCCGCCGCCTCGATGGAGACGGTGAAGTTGGTGGCATGCTTGTCGTTGGTATCCCCCACCATCAGTGGCAGCTTGAGCTGACGACAGCGTTCCCGGGTCAGGGTCAGGCAGATGAGGCCACGCCCGAAGCGGGCCATGAAATTGATGTCTTCGGGCCGGGTCAGGGAGGCGATCATGAGCAGATCGCCCTCGTTTTCCCGGTCCTCGTCATCGACGATGATCACCATCCGACCCTGACGCAGGTCTTCGATGATTTCTTCCGTGGTATTGAATGACATGGGCAATCGCCGGCTGGGGTTTGGAGTGGAAATCCGACCGGGTCGGATCACATCTGATGCTTGCGCTCGGCCAGAAAGCCCAGCAACAGGAAGGCACCCACCACCATGGGGGCCAGCCATCGGGTGTCCACCATGAGCATGGCATCGGCCAGCATGGGGGTGAGGAAGACGGTCAGGGCGCCGTAGCCGAAGGCACACATGAGGACGAAGCCCAGCAGACGGACCAGACGATGATAGGCGCGCAGGATCATCTTCAACACGCGATTGATATCGTTGCCGTAGATCACCAGCACCGTGGCCACGAAGGCCAGTGCAATCTGGCCCACATGGCCACGCACCCAGTTCCCCGCCTGCAGCAGGGTATCATCCAGCCATTCCATCATGGGTCATCCCCCCCCTGGTTCGAGATCACATCGTGCACAGGCACCGAGCTTATTTCAGAAAGCCGTGCTCGGCCAGAAAGGCCTCGCTGATGGCACTGCCGGAGCGGGCGGCCCCGTCCCCCAGCAGCAGACGCTCCAGGTAACGGGCAATCACGTCCACCTCGATGTTCACCCCGGTACCCACCCGATAGGTCCGGATGATGGTCTCCTGCTGGGTGTGGGGGACGATATTGACGCTGAACCGTGCCCCATCCACCGTATTCACGGTCAGGCTGGTGCCGTCGATGCACACCGATCCCTTGGGCGCGATGTAACGGGCCAGTTCGTCCGGCACCTGCACATGATAGCGCCAGGAGCGGCCATCGGGCTCGATGGCGGTAATCCGGCCCAGGCCATCCACATGGCCGCTGACCAGATGGCCGCCCAGGGGCGTGGACAGAGTCATCGCCTTCTCCAGGTTCACCGGGTCACCGGGCGAGAGATTCCCCAGAGAGGTTCTGGACAGGGTCTCGCGGGAGACGTCGGCGACGAAGCCGTCGCCGGGCAGGGCCACGGCGGTCAGACACACACCGTTGACGGCAATGCTGTCGCCCAGTCTCACATCGGACAGGTCCAACTTGCCGGTACCCAGGGTCAGGCGGCTGTCTCCGCCCCGGGCCTCAACAGCGGACAGGGTGCCGACGGCCTGAATGATACCTGTGAACATGTCGGGATCTCGGGTTGATGATTGTCGATTGCGCCGGGGCGGGTCGATCAGCGACCCTCGTCCCCCGCGCCCGGACCGACGACACGGGCCGTGATTCGCCAGTCCCTGCCCACGGCCCGCATGTCGCTGATGTCCAGTGCCACGCGATCCGCCATTCGCCCCAGGGGCAGGTCGAACAGCCCCCGTGCCGTGGCGCCCATCAGATGGGGTGCCAGGTAGATCACCAGTTCATCCACCAGACCGGCCCCGAGCAGGGCACCGCACAAGACCGGCCCGGCCTCCACATGCAGTTCATTGACCTGATGCCGGGCCAGCAGGTTCATCACGGCGGGCAGATCCAGGTGCCCCCGGGAGACGGTCACGGCCTCGACCCGGGCGTTGACATCGGCCAGATCCCGGGTTTGACGGGCCAGCGCCTCGGGGTCGGTCAAGACCAGCACCGGACCCTCGGTCTGAAACAGGCGGGCGGCGGCGGTCAGCCGGCCCTCCCGGTCCAGCACCACCCGCAAGGGCTGGCGCACCGGTCCGTCCACGTCCAGGGCCTCGGCCGACAGGCGGACATCCAGGCGGGGATCATCGGCCCGTACCGTACCCATCCCGGTCAGGATGGCGGAGGCACGGGCCCGCAGAAACTGTACATCCCGCCGCGCCGCCTCGCCGGTGATCCAGCGGCTCTCGCCGGAGGCCATGGCGGTACGACCGTCCAGACTGGCCGCCAGCTTGACCCGGACCCAGGGTCGCCCCCGCTCCATCCGGCTGACGAAGCCGGGGTTGAGGGCGCGTGCCTCCGATTCCATCAGGCCCACGGCCACCGCCACGCCCGCCTCCCGCAGCCGTTCCAGTCCCCGACCGGCCACCAGGGGGTTGGGGTCGGTCATGGCCACCACCACCCGCCCCACGCCGGCCCGGAGCAAGGCATCCACACACGGCGGGGTTCGGCCATGATGGCTGCAAGGTTCCAGGGTCACATAGGCCGTGGCGCCCCGGGCCGCCTCGCCGGCATGGGCCAGGGCCAGGACCTCCGCATGGGGTTCGCCGGCCCGCACATGAAAGCCCTCCCCCAGCACATGACCATCCCGGACCACCACACACCCCACCCGGGGATTGGGATCGGTGGTGTAAAGCCCGCGGCGAGCCAGTTGCAGGGCCCGCCCCATGAGCCGATGATCCCGGCTGGTAAACGGCGCCATGACCATCGGTCAGGCGGTCGAACCACCGCCGTCCGGTGGCGGTTCCCGCTCCAGGCGCTCCACCATCTCGCGGAACGCCTGGACATCGGCAAAACTCAGATAGACCGAGGCAAAACGGATGTAGGCCACTTGGTCCAGTTCCTTGAGGGCTTCCATCACCCAGTCGCCGATGCGCTTGGCCGGAATCTCCCGCTCCTCCTGACTCAGGGCCTGATGCTTGATCCGTACCACCGCGGCCTCGATCTGGTCCGTGGCCACCGGGCGCTTTTCCAGCGCATGCATCATGCCCGCCCGCAACTTGGCCTCGGCAAAGGGCTCTCGGCTACCGTCGCGCTTGATCACCCGCGGCAAATTCAGCTCCGCCCCTTCGAAGGTGGTGAAGCGTTCGCCGCAGGAGACGCACTCCCGGCGCCGCCGGACCTGATCCCCCTCGCCCGCGAGGCGGGAATCCACCACGCGGGTATCGGGGGCGCCGCAGAAAGGGCATTTCATGGTGACATCATCCCGGGCTGCCCCGATGCGGCCTCAGCGACCATACACCGGGAAACGGGCGCAGACATCCAGCACCCGGGCCTTGACCTGGTCGATCACGGCCTGGTTGTCCAGATCGTCCAGCACGTCGCAGATCCACTGGGCCAGCGCCTTGCACTCGGCCTCCTTGAAGCCGCGGGTGGTGATGGCCGGGGTGCCGATGCGCAGACCGCTGGTGACGAAGGGGGACTGGGGATCGTTGGGCACCGAGTTCTTGTTCACGGTGATGTTGGCCCGACCCAGTGCTGCGTCCGCGTCCTTGCCGGTAATGCCCTTGTCGATCAGGTCCACCAGGAACAGGTGGTTGTCGGTACCGCCGGAAACCACCTTGTAGCCCCGGGCCATGAGCTCGGCCGCCATCACGCGGGCATTGGCCACCACCTGCTGCTGATAGGCCTTGAAGCCGGGCTCCAGGGCTTCCTTGAAGGCCACGGCCTTGCCGGCGATGGCGTGCATCAGCGGACCACCCTGAGTGCCGGGGAAGACCAGGGAATTGAATTTCTTTTCCAGCTCCGGATTGCTCCGGGCCAGGATGATGCCGCCGCGGGGACCGCGCAGGGTCTTGTGGGTGGTGGAAGTGGTCACATCGGCGATCTGCACCGGATTGGGATAGACCCCGCCGGCCACCAGACCGGCCACGTGGGCCATGTCCACCATCAGGTAGGCACCCACCTTGTCGGCGATGTCACGGAAGCGTTGCCAGTCCACCACCCGGGAATAGGCGGAGAAACCGGCCACGATCATCTTCGGCTTGTGTTCCACCGCCAGGGCTTCCACCTGATCGTAGTCGATGTAGCCCTGATCGTCGATGCCGTAGAGCACCGAGTGGTAGATCTTGCCGGAGAAATTGACCTTGGCACCATGGGTAAGATGGCCGCCATGGGCCAGGCTCATGCCCAGTACCGTATCACCGGGGTTGAGCAGGGCCATGTAGACGGCGGCATTGGCCTGGGAGCCGGAATGGGGCTGGACGTTGACGTAGTCGGCACCGAACAGGGTCTTGGCGCGGTCGATGGCCAGCTGTTCGGCCGTATCCACGTATTCGCAGCCACCATAGTAGCGCTTGCCGGGGTATCCTTCGGCATACTTGTTGGTGAGTACCGAGCCCTGGGCCTGCATCACCCGGGGGCTGGCATAGTTCTCCGAGGCGATCAGCTCGATATGCTCTTCCTGACGACGGGACTCGGACTCGATGGCCTGCCAAAGCTCATCGTCATAGCCGGCGATACTCATGTTGCTGGAAAACATTTCGGGTTACTCCCCGCAAAGCGATTGATCAGGCGTTCGAAAAAGGCTTGAATGTTACTGGATTTTGCCTTTCCACGCACGCAAAAAACACATGAACAGGAGTCAGGTTCACAGCTGCCTTCAGGAGAAAAACCCATGCGCAAGCACATGACAGGAATGGCCTTGACCGCGGTACTGGCCGGCCTGGCGGCCCTGCCCGCCGCAGCCGACCAGCGTTTCATCACCATCGGCACCGGCGGCGTCACCGGTGTCTATTATCCCACCGGCCAGCACATCTGCCGGCTGGTCAACCGGGACCAGGACAGCCATGGCCTGCGCTGCCGAGCCCAGAGCACCGGTGGTTCGGTGTTCAACCTCAACTCCATCCGTGCCGGCGAGATGGACCTTGGGGTGGTGCAGTCGGACTGGCAGTACCATGCCTATCATGGTTCCGAGCGTTTCGAGGAAGCCGGGCCGGACGAGAGCCTGCGGGCCGTCATGTCCCTGCACCCGGAGCCATTCACGGTGCTGGTGCGGGCGGACAGCGATATCCGGCATTTCGAAGACATCAAGGGCAAGCGGGTCAATGTGGGTAATCCGGGGTCCGGGCAGCGGGGCACGGTGGAAATGCTGATGCAGCATTACGGCTGGACGATGCAGGATTTCGCCCTCGCCTCGGAATTGCCGTCCCGGGAGCAGGGACAGGCCTTGTGCGACAACCGGATCGACGTGGTGCTGTTCACGGTGGGTCACCCGTCGGCGGCCATCCAGGAGCCCATCGTCACCTGCAACGCACGCCTGGTGCCGGTCAGTGGCGAGGTGATTGATCGTCTGGTGGAGGACACCCCCTACTACTTCAGCGCCACCATCCCGGCGGGGATGTATCCGGGGCAGGACGAAGACGTGGAGACCTTCGGCGTGGGCGCCACCCTGGTCTCCTCCACCCGCAGTTCGGAGTCTGCCATCTACAGCGTAACCCGGGCGGTGTTTGAAAACTTCGACACCTTCAAGGGCATGCACCCGGCCTTCGGCGTACTGGAGAAAGAGGCCATGGTGAGTCAGGGCCTGTCGGCGCCGCTGCATGAGGGGGCCAGGCGGTATTACCGGGAAGCGGGGCTGATGGACTGAGACCTTCCCTATCCCCCCTTCTCCCCGCCAAGACGCTCCCCTCACCCCAACCCCTCTCCCGCAAGGGGAGGGGGGCTATTTCAGGCGCTGACCGGACAAAATACCCGTGAACAACCCGGACACTTCCAGCATCGACCTGGCCGGTCAGGTGGAAACCGGCGGTCGCAAACCCGGACCACCGGTCCGGGCGCTGCTCTATGTCACCGCCCTGGCCTGGTCGCTGTTCCAGATCTGGATCGCCTCTCCCCTGCCCTTCTGGTTCGACGTTTTCGTCGTCTCCGAAACCCAGGCCCGGTCCATCCACCTGGCCTTCGCCGTCTTCCTCGCCTTCATCGCCTTCCCCGCCGTCAGCCCCATGGCCAGGCATCGCCCCCTGGCGGGCATCTTCTTCCTGCTGCTGGCCGCCGGCCTGTTCGGCCTGGCCCTGTACCAGTTCATCCAGGACATCCCCAGGGCCTGGGTCTTCGCCGCCACCGGCGGCGCCGTCCTGCTGGCCGCCTGGCCGTCCCTGCGCCCCGCCCCGGCCGAGCGCGTGCCGGTGGCCGACTGGCTGCTGGGGGGCATTGCCGCCTTCTGCGCCGCCTACCTGTTCCTGTTCCACCAGGAACTGGCACAGCGCCCCGGCGCACCCACTCCCCTGGACCTGGCCATCGCCGGCTGCGGCATGGCTTTGCTGCTGGAAGCCACCCGCCGGGTGCTGGGGCCGGCCCTGATGATCATTGCCCTGGTATTCCTGCTCTACACCTTCGCCGGCCCCTGGATGCCCGACATGATCGCCCACCGGGGGGCGTCCTTCGCCCGCGCCATGTCCCAGCAATGGCTTTCCAACGAAGGCGTCTTCGGCATTGCCCTGGGGGTCTCCACCAGCTTCGTCTTCCTGTTTGTGCTGTTCGGTGCCCTGCTGGAAAAAGCCGGTGCCGGCGGCTATTTCATTCGCGTGGCCTTCGCCCTGCTGGGCCACCTGCGGGGTGGCCCGGCCAAGGCCGCCGTGGTGGCCTCCGGCATGACCGGCGTGGTGTCCGGTTCTTCCATCGCCAACGTGGTCACCACCGGCACCTTCACCGTGCCCCTCATGAAACGGGTGGGCTTCCCCGCCCACAAGGCCGGGGCGGTGGAAGTGAGCAGTTCGGTCAACGGACAGCTCATGCCGCCGGTCATGGGGGCCGCCGCCTTTCTCATGGTGGAATACGTGGGCATCCCCTACGTGGAGGTGGTCAAGCACGCCTTCCTGCCGGCGGTGATCGCCTACATCGCCCTGTTCTACATCGTTCACCTGGAAGCCATGAAGGCCGGCATGGAAGGACTGCCCAGGCGCCATGAAAGCACCTGGCAGCGCCGCCTGCTCGGTTTCGGCCTGACCGTCTCGGGGCTGTTCATCCTGGCTGGCGTCACCTACTACGGCCTGGGCTGGATCAAGACCGTGACCGGCGACGCTTCCACATGGGTGATCGGCACGCTGGTGATGGCCGCCTACCTGGGTCTGCTCTGGATCGCCTGCCGGGTACCGGAGCCCCCCATGGTGGACGAGGGACATCTGGAACTGCCGGATCCCGGACCCACCCTGCAGGCGGGACTGCACTACCTGCTGCCGGTGGTGGTGCTGGTGTGGTGTCTGGTGGTGGAACGGCTCTCCCCCGGCCTGTCGGCGTTCTGGGCGGTGGTATTCATGATCTTCATCATGGTGACCCAGCGGCCGCTGATGGTGCTGTTCGGGCACCGACAGGAGAATGCCTTGCTACGGGGTTTCAAGGATCTGGCCGACGGCATGGTGCAGGGCGCCCGCAACATGGTGGGCATCGGCGTGGCCACCGCCGCCGCCGGGATCATCGTCGGCACCGTGGCCATGACCGGCATCGGCCTGGCCATGACCGACCTGGTGGAATTCCTTTCCGGCGGCAACCTGATGCTCATGCTGCTGCTCACCGCCGTCATCTGCCTGGTGCTGGGCCTGGGTCTGCCCACCACCGCCAATTACATCATCGTCGCCACCCTGATGGCCCCGGTGATCGTGGAACTGGGCTCCATGCACGGCCTGCTGATCCCGCTGATCGCCGCCCACCTGTTTGTGTTCTATTTCGGCATCATGGCCGACGTCACCCCGCCGGTGGGCCTGGCCTCCTTCGCCGCCGCCGCGGTCTCCCGCGCCGACCCGATCCGTACCGGGGTGCAGGCCTTCATCTACAGCCTGCGGACCGTGACCCTGCCCTTTTTGTTCGTGTTCAACACCCAACTCCTGCTCATCGGCGTGGACAGTCTCTGGCAGCTTCTGATCACCTTCATGGGCGCGCTCATCGGCATCCTGATGTTTGCCGCCGCCACCCAGGGCTGGTTCCTGACCCGCAGCCGCTTGCACGAATCCGTACTCCTGCTGGCAGCGGCCCTGGTGATGTTCGCCCCCAACCTGCTCATGGATCGCATCCACCCCCGCTATGACCACCTGCCCGCCGCCGAGATCCAGGCGGTGGCCGAGGCCACCGCGGGCGGGGGACAACTGCGGCTACGGGTGGAAGGCATGGATCTGGACGGTCGGGAAGTGACCCGGGCCGTGATGCTGCCGCTGGGCGAACCGGCCCCGGCAACCCAGCGCCTGCGCCAGGCCGGCCTGGGCATCATGGCCTTCGGTGATCAAGTGAGTATCAGTTTCGTCGCCTTCGGCAGCCCGGCGGAACGCCTGGGACTGGAACCCGGCTGGCAGATCACCGAAGTGATGGTACCCGCCAGCCAGCCGGCTCCCGAATGGTTCTACCTGCCCGCCCTGGCCCTGCTGGGCCTGATCGCCTGGCGGCAGCATCGCCGTCGGGATCCTGCCGACCCAATGTCCACCCCGAGGTGATCCGATGCGTCCGATCCTGTTCATTGCCCTGCTGGCCCTGCCCCTGAGCCTGCCGGCGCAGACCGGCGGACCGGAACTGGAAGTCTATCTGCAGCGGCAGATCAGTGACTGGAAAATAGAGGGCGACACGGTGGAAACCCGCATGAACCGGCTGGGTCTGCGCCTGCACGAACAATTTCTGGATGGGTTCTGGATGGGGCTCCACGGCGGTTATCTGAGCCTGACCCAGAGCGGCAGCCCCAGCACCCGGGGCATGGATCTCACCGGCTGGTATCTGGGCACTTCGGGACGCTGGCGAATGCTGCAGGCCGGCCCGGCCACCCTCAGCGCCCTGGGCCGCTTCACCTACCACGAGGCGGACGCGAACGACGCCAGGCAAAGCACCCGTCTGGTCTGGAATGAGTGGGGAGCGGGCCTGGAATCCGCGTTCCGGTTCGATCCACTGCAGCTGCGCCTGGGCGTGGACTATGCCCGGGTGGATGGCGATGAAACCGCCCGGGGCGACATCCGGCGTAGCGCCACCTTGCACGAGGAGGAATCAGTAACCGCCACCGCCGCCCTGGACGTGTTCGTGGATGCCACCGGACGGGTGACCCTCCAGGCGGAGTCCGGCGGACGTCGCGGCGCCGGCATCTGGTTCTCCCGGCAATTTTGACCCATGGCGCACCAGCCGCCACAGATTCAGCATGTATTTGACGTCGCTATCCGCCTGATGGGCAAAGCCCGGTGTCAGCTTCCAGGCCTTGTCCATCAGGTTGCGCAGCAGATCCGGCGGTCGGTATTCCGGGGGCGGCAACCGGGGCTCCAGCAGCTTGAACAGGTCCCCCAGCCGAAAACGGGGCATGGCGTTGCCGCTGACGAACAGGCGTCGCAGCCAGAAACGGTCCAGATGGACTCCGTCGGTAAAGACCACCTTGCCGGCCAGGGCCTGATTCATGCGCCGGCATACCCAGTCGATGTCCCGACCCTCGTCCTCGATGGATTCACGGGTGATGCCGTGCATCTCCTCCGCCCTCTCGCACCAGTCACTCCACTCCTCGGCGGGACGGATCAGCCAGCACTCCACCTGTCCCACGCCATCGGACCAGGCCACCTGGATCGGGTAGCTCTGTTCGCTGAGCGATGACGCCTCGAAATCCAGAAAACAGGGAAGCGTGCTATGAGAGAAAGGATCTGGCATAAAGAAACTTGGCGAGAGCCAGGACAGGGTTGATCATCATAACCTGCGTACCCGGAGGCACCAACCCCGCGTTGGGCCTGCCCGGCCACTGGAACGGGTTTTCAAGGACATGAGCAACGCCTTTTTGCGACTGGAAAAAAATACCCGCGGCCGGGATTTCGTGGTGGGCGACCTGCATGGCATGTTCTCGGCCCTGGAACAGGCCCTGGACAATCTCCGCTTCGAGCCGGACCGGGACCGCATGATCTCCGTGGGCGACCTGATCGATCGCGGACCCGAGTCCCACCGGGCCCTGGAATTCCTCGCCGCGCCCTGGTTCCACGCGGTTCAGGGCAATCATGAACAACTGCTGCTGGATTCCGCCGTCGACAAGGACCTGGCCTGCAGTTGGCTGAGCCTCAATGGCGGCGAATGGTGGGTCTCCATCTCCCGGGAACAGCAGGAGCGCTTCCAGCAGACCCTGCAACAACTCCCCTTCGCCATCGAAGTGGACACCGATCAGGGCTTGGTCGGCATCGTGCATGCCGACATCCCGCCGGACATGCCCTGGCAACGCTTCAGCCAACGCCTGGAAGACGAACAGAAGCTGCGGGACTACGCCCTGTGGTCCAGAAAACGCATCAATCGACTCCTCAAGGGCGAGACGATCCCCTCGGTGCCGGGCATCGACCTGGTGATCTTCGGCCATACCCCCATCCCGGAGGCACGCCTTTGCGGCAACATCTATTATCTGGATACGGGGGCCACCTACGGCCATCAATCTCGGGACGCCAAGCTCAGCATCCTGCAGATCCACCCGCGGCGAAACCTGACCACCCTGAACACCGCCCGCAGAAAGGATAAAAACGGGGATGACGACCGATCAGGATCAGACTGAAGCACTACAGACGCGACTACGCCAGGCCCATGCCGACGGCAGTCCGGTGGACATCCGCGGCGGCGGCAGCAAAGGCTTCTACGGTCGCCCGGTCAATGCCGCGCCGCTGGAGATCGGCGGCCATCGCGGCATCATCGACCATGAACCGGGGGAACTGGTCCTCACCGCCCGAGCCGGTACCCCCCTTGACGAGATCCGGACGCGCCTGGCCGGGCATGGTCAGATGCTGCCCTTCGAGCCGCCGGCCTTCGGCCCCCGGGCCACCTTCGGCGGCACCATCGCCACCGGTCTCTCCGGCCCCCGCCGCCCCTATGCCGGTGCCGTGCGCGATGCCGTCCTGGGGGTGCGCATGCTCAACGGGCAAGGCGAAGTGCTGCGCTTCGGCGGTCAAGTGATGAAGAATGTCGCCGGCTATGACGTGTCCCGACTGATGGCCGGGGCCCAGGGCACCCTGGGCATCCTGCTGGACATCTCCGTCAAGGTGCTGCCCCGACCGGCCTTCACGCTCACCCTGATCCAGGCCGCCAGCGCCTCCCGCGCCCTGGAATCCCTGCAGGAATGGGGCTTGCGCCCCCTGCCCCTCTCCGCCGCCTGCCATGTGGATGACACCCTCCATATCCGCCTGTGCGGTGCCCGCCAGGGCGTGGAACAGGCCGCTGAACTGATCGGTGGGGAAGTGATGGAGGGCGCCGACGATTTCTGGCACGGCATACGGGAACAGACCCACTCCTTCTTTCATGGCGGCGCCCCCCTGTGGCGCGTGAGCGTTCCCCCCGGCACCCCCATGAGCGGATTCCCCGAGGCCTGCCTGGTGGACTGGGGGGGCGCCCTGCGCTGGTTTTACAGTGAAGCACCGGCCGCGGACATCCGCACCCTGGCCGAAGCCCGCGGCGGACATGCCACCCTCTTCCGGGGGCATGCCGGCGGTCGCATGGAACCCTTCCATCCCCTCCCCGCCCCCATGCTCACCCTGCAGCGTCGCCTCAAGGCGGCCTTCGATCCCCGGGGCATCCTCAACCCGGGCCGCCTGTATCCGGAGCTCTGATCATGCAGACCCGCCTGGTGGATGCCATTGCCCAGACCACCCGCGGAGCCGAGGCGGATCATATCCTCCGCAGCTGCGTCCATTGCGGGTTCTGCAACGCCACCTGCCCCACCTACCAGCTGCGCGGCGACGAACTGGATGGCCCCCGCGGCAGGATTTACCTGATCAAGCAGGTCCTGGAGGGCGAGCCTCCCAGTCGCCGCACCCAGCAGCATCTGGATCGCTGCCTCACCTGCCTCAACTGCATGACCACCTGCCCCTCCGGGGTGGACTACCGGCATCTGGTGGAGATCGGACGGGAACAGGTGGAACGGCAGGTGGCGCGCCCCTGGACCGACCGCCTGCAACGACGCTTGTTGCGGCAGATCCTGCCCAACCGGATGCTGTTCAGCCTCCTGCTGCGTACGGGTCAGGCTCTGCGCCCGCTCCTGCCCGGCTCCCTGCGTCGACGCATCCCGGAACGCCACCACCGGGGCAGCTGGCCGCCCCCACGCCATGTGCGGCGCATGCTGGTGCTCCAGGGCTGCGTCCAGCCGGCCCTGCAACCGGACATCGACGCCGCCCTGGCCCGGTTGCTCAACCGCCTGGACATCAGCCTGATTCCCACCCAGGGTGGATGCTGCGGCGCCATCGACATGCATCTGAGCGCCGAGGATGCCGCCCGCGACCGGGCCCGGCACAATATCGACGCCTGGTGGCCTCAGTTGACAGCGGGCGCCGAAGCGATCCTGATCACCGCCAGCGGCTGCGGCGCCCATGTGCGCGACTACGGCCATCTGCTGCGTGAAGATCCCGACTACAGGGACAAGGCCCTGCGGGTCAGCGAGCTGACGCGGGACCCTTGCGAAATTCTGAATCCGGAGGATATCCGACGTCTGGCCGTGGATGGCCGCAACCGGACGGTGGCCTTTCATCCCCCCTGTTCCCTGCAGCACGGCCTGAAGCTGGGCGGCCGGGTGGAAACCCTGCTGCGCAGTGCCGGATTCCAGTTGCTACCGGTGGCGGAAAGTCACCTGTGCTGCGGTTCGGCGGGGACCTACTCCCTGCTGCAGCCGGATCTGGCGGCCCCCCTGCGGCAGCGCAAGCTGGAACACCTGGAGCGGGATGGCCCCCAACTCATCGCCACCGCCAACATCGGTTGCCAGACCCACCTACAGGCCAGCACCGATACCCCCGTGGTCCACTGGATCAAGCTGCTGGACAACCCGGGGCTGCAAGGGCACTGAAAAAAACACCGGATGACAAGGAACCTCCATTCGGGTAACCTGTCCATTACTTCAAGGGGGCGACCTGGCTTCGACGTGGGTCGTGAAACCTGAGGTGCATGCCGAGGATACAGCTAACCTCGTCAAAATGCTGTAACGCTATAGTTGCCAACGACGACAACTACGCTCTGGCCGCCTAAAAACCGGTCAGCCTCTGACGGGATTTGCTTGTAGGTTCTACTCAGAGGTCATCGCATACAAGCTCGTGGAGCGGACCTGCCCGGGTCTTAACCACTAAAACCGATCGGGCTCGCGCTGCGGTATCCTGTTCGTCGGAGACCAAGGCGTTAACCTAAAAGACGAACTAAGCATGTAGTACCAAGGGCGTAGGGCTTGCGGACGCGGGTTCGATTCCCGCCGCCTCCACCAATTCAACATCCAGCACCATCCAACGAAGTCTTCAAGCCCGCGTAACAGCGGGCTTTTTCTTTACCATGTCGTCCAGCAAGGGGCAACGGAATTCGTTGACATCCGGGGGCAACTGGGGGCAACATTCGGGGCAAGTGAGTTGCCCCCGCAGGGAGTTGCCCCCATGCCATTGACCGACACCGCCATCCGCAACGCCAAACCCGCCGACAAGGCCCGCAAGCTGTTCGACGGCGGCGGGCTGTATCTGGAAGTCGCGCCGTCCGGGGGCAAGTGATGGCGGCTGAAGTACCGCTACGGGGGCAAGGAGAAGCGGCTTTCCCTCGGCGTGTACCCCGATATTTCCCTGAAGGACGCCCGCGAGCGCCGGGACGAGGCGCGCAAGCTGCTGGCCAACGACATCGACCCCAGTGAGCACCGCCAGGCGCAGAAAGCCGCCAAGGAAGACCGGGCGGCGAACAGCTTCGAGGTGGTGGCGCGCGAGTGGCACGCCAAGCACCTGCCCTCCTGGACCGAAAAGCATGCCGAGACCATCATCCGCAGGCTGGAGCTGAACGTATTCCCCTGGCTCGGCGGCAAGCCCATCGCCGACATCACCGCCCCGCAACTGCTGCAAGTGATCCGGCGCATTGAGGACCGGGGCGCGCTGGAAACCGCCCACCGCGTGCTCGGTTGCTGCGGCCAGGTCTTCCGCTACGCCGTTGCCACTGGCCGCGCCGAGCGCGACCCCTCCGGCGATCTGCGCGGCGCACTACCGCCGGTCAAGAGCCGGCATTTCGCCGCCGTCACCGAGCCCGACAAGATCGCCGCCGTGCTGCGGGCGATTGACGGCTACGAAGGCACCCTCCCAGTACGCTGCGCCCTGCGTCTCGCCCCGCTGGTGTTCGTGCGCCCCGGAGAGCTGCGCAAGGCCGAATGGGCCGACATCGACCTGGACGCCGCCGAGTGGCGCTACACCGTCACCAAGACCAACACCCCACACATCGTGCCCCTTTCCCACCAGGCCGTCGCCATCCTGCGTGAGCTGGAACCGCTTACCGGACGCGGACGCTATGTTTTCCCGAGCGCCCGTAGTGCATCGCGCCCCATGAGCGACAACGCCGTACTGGCCGCCCTGCGCCGCATGGGCATCGGCAAGGACGAAATGAGCGGCCACGGCTTCCGGGCCATGGCGCGCACCATCCTGGACGAGGTGCTCGGCTTCCGCCCCGACTACATCGAGCATCAGCTCGCCCACGCCGTGCGCGACCCGAACGGGCGCGCCTACAACCGCACCGCGCACCTGCCCGAACGCCGCGAGATGATGCAGGCATGGGCGGACTACCTGGACACGCTCAAGAGCGGCGCGGAAGTGATCCCGCTCCATAAGAACCGCAGCGCCTGACCGCCTTCAGGGAGCCCCTCCGGGGCGGACGGGCAGCGGGGCGCGAGCATGGGGAGCGGAAGCCGCGCAGCGGCTGGAGCCCCACGCGCAGTGACCCGCCGCGCGGGCGGGGGAACAAACAAGCGGCGGCAATTGACACATAATGCAAATTATGCGGGCGCAAGCCGGACTGCACGGAGCGAAGCGGAGTGCTGCGCATAATTTCCAGCATTATGTTCCATTGCCGACCACCGACCCTGGCTGGGCAGGCCGCACCAGACCTTCACCGAAGCCGTAGACAATTGGGGGCGGGAAAGCGCAGCGCCGTGCGGGGACGCGGCAGGCTGGGCGCCAGCCGAGCCTGCCAGTGGCCCCGCGCAAGCGGCAACGAAGGGAACCCAGGCCGGCCGAAGCCGCCGAGCCGGTTGCGAAGCAGCCGGCGGTGCCCAATTCCGGCAAGGCGTAGCCCGCTGCGGAGCCGCAAGCCCTTGGCCCCCGTTTCGGGGGCGAAGGGCGCCGTGGCGGAGCGCGGGCGGTAACGAAGGGGCCAAGCGTCGAACGGAGCCACGGAGCCAGTCTGCCGGAGCTTGCGGAGGCAGTCTGGCGGCCCTGACGCTGGCACGGCGCAGCCCGGCACGACGCTTGCCGGCGAAGCATGCAAGCGGCGTGACGGGCGGTCCGAGCTAAACTCTGCCGCCGCGTTCGCGCTTGATTTTTCCACGAAACAGCCCTAGTATTGTCCGTAACACGGCCCCTTTCGGTTGAACCGCTCCGGCGGCGATATCGCTGAGGGGTTTTTTATTGGCTGGATCAAGCTACCAATCAGTCTCCCAGTTGTCGGGAGCCCCCATTCCCGCCAAGTTCAAGCCCAGGTGAGTTAAATCGGGAAAGGTCTCCATGTGCGCCTTCACGCGCCCAGGCCAGCTTGAACTCGGGTTCACCACCTGTAGCAGATGGCGCGCAATGCGCAACAGCAAGTAACATCGCGCGCGGAGATGGGAATCGTCCTGGAACGGTGTAACCCAAGCGACTTCGTCTGCCGGCGGCAGTTTTGGCTGATCCACTATATTCCGGTTCCACAGCCGGCTATGGTGAGCACAGACATTGCGCAAGTAGTTCAAACTTCGAAGCCAGGTAGCAAACGTCCGCCCATTATGGATTCCATACTTTGCCGAAATGGCATCCTGATCCCGCTCGCGCATTCCGGCAAACAGTCGCGACATGGTGCCGAAATCCCAGACCTCACAAGCCACCCAGATGACCAGCGGCAAGCCGTATCGGGTCTTGTTGTGACGAACAAACTCTTCCTTGGATTCGTTGATCAGCCGCGCGTGCCTGCCTAGCCATTCATGGTGCCGGGTTACCCCTTTTCCATTATTCAGATCCCGACTAAAACTGTCATGGAATAGCTCCGGGTGAAGATAGGCCACGGGATCAATTTCACCGAGCGTGTGAGAGATGTCGACGCGCAATGCAATCTCGATTCGCTCCAGCGCATCCATGGCCAGCAGTCGAAGCTTCTTGTCGAAGACGTAGAGTTTCACGGCGTCTTCAAAACGGGCTCCCGGGCGAAATTCGTCCAGAGCGACCTTTACTACGTTTCGATGCTTCTTGGCTGGCTTTCGGCCCAGCTCATCAAGGAAGATAAAGGGACCCGAGCGCTCACGGAACGGATACCAGTAACCACTGAGCCGGTAGTAGCCGATACGTTGCAGATAATCCAGCGCCTTGGCGCGATTCGTAACAGCCAATCCACGGGAGATCAGCAGGTCCAGTTGCTCCTCGTAGCTCTTCCAGGGCTTGGGGTATCCCTTCCGTGACATTCTCCGATCACCTCAGTCCCTGGCCGCCAGTCCAACGACGTCCATCAACTTCGCGTAGTCCGTAACGACGTCATACTTGACGCGATCCTCAGTGACCCTCTGACTGATCTCATCGAAGAATTTCCGGGCGCACTCGATTTTTGTTTTCTCGATCTCACGCAGCTTCATCGACGACATGGTGCCCTTGGTCTCGGCCACGAAGTAGACGTGCCTGACGCTGCCGGCCTTGAAGGATATGGCCCAGTCCGGATTGTAGTCCCCCACTGGAGTTGGAATCAGGAAACCGCTCGGCAGCTTGGCGTAAACGACGACCTCGGTGCTGGTATCCAACTCGTTGACAAACTTTCGCTCCACATCGGAGTCCGTGATGGCGTAATCGTAGACGTGGTTTTTGAGCTTCGCCGTGGCGCGTGAAAAATCCTGCCCGGTCTGGTTGGCGGTAAAAATGTCGACGTCATAGCGCTCGTCCACTTCGTCGTAGGCTAGGCGCTCGATGACCATGGTCGCTTTCTGCTCGGCGATAATGCGTGACGCCTCCGAAATGAAGTGCTCCGGGTTCTTTCGGAACTGTTCGAACACCGCGGATTTGATTTGACCGAAGATCGCTGCCGTGGTGGCCCTCGTGAGTTGGGCATTCTCCGCGACCTTGCCGATCAGGTCGTACCTCACTACAGAGTGGACGGAGTCGCCGTACTCGGTCGTCGTCTTTTGCACCGCAAATCCGTCGCCGCGACGGAGCTGCTCATCTGTTAATCCATCCTGCTGGATGCCGGCGTGTACGGTGTACTGCAACGGCGTGACGCGCAGACTCTTGTCCAGCGCACTGACGCACTTCCTGATCAGTTCCGGTGAATCAAACTCGACGCGGTACACCGCCTTGCGGTTGATCCGGGCCCAAAGCGCCTGGAATTCCTTTTTCTCGAAGTTTGCATTGAGCGGATTGGTCTTGGGCTTGCGCCCGTCATCCACTTTCGGCAGTTGCGCGTCGCTGAAGACGCTGTCGATCAGTTGGAAAACCTGCTCGGCGTGGGGCTTCAGCTCATCTGGTAGCTCCGCCAGCGTTCCGGCGGCCTTGGCTTCATGGTAGGCCTCGGCAATCTGGTCGGCATCATCGGTGTAGTCGTTCTTTACCAGATAACGATAGATCTGCTTCGCCATCGGGGCGGTCACTTCCAGTGTTCCCTGGTCTGTGGCGATAACCTTGCCCGTAAAATAGGCTTCGGTCGCCTGGCGTGGGCGCGACGACAAAGTTTCCGAAATTTCCTTTTGCAAGCCACCGACAAAATCCTTGTAGCTTTCGCTCGCCACCACCGTCAGTACGTTGATGTCGTGCACCACGGCCGGGTGGTCCATGCGATCCCCGTGCTGGTCGACGCTCAGGCGCAGCCCGCGACCCACCTCCTGGCGCCGGGAAATAGTGTTGTCGCTGTGCTTCAACATGCACATCACGAAAACGTTTGGGTTGTCCCAGCCCTCGCGAAGCGCCGAATGGGAGAAGATGAACCGGGTCGGTTCGTCAAATGACAGCAAACGCTCCTTGTCCTTCAAGATCAGGTCGTAGGCGTCGACATCGTCGGAGTCGATCGAACGGGCCCCAACTTTCGGGTCTTTGAGCCGGTTAGTCTTCTTGTCAATCGAGAAATAGCCGTTGTGGGTCTTTGGCGGCTCGATCCCGGCCAGGTACTTCCGGTATTGTTCGTTGTCGATGGCCAGCTCCGACAGGTACTCCTCCTTAAGCAGCTCGTACTCTTCCTCGAAGACCCGGGCGTATTCGCCCTTCTCGTCGGCCTGTTCGTAGTCGCGGTACTTCGCCACCTCGTCGATGAAGAACAGCGACAGGACCTTGATCCCCTGAGCGAACAGCTGCTTTTCCTTGTCCAAATGCGCCTTGACCGTCTCGCGAATTTGGATCCGGCGGATATCGCGCTCGGAGACATCGCCCATGGCCTCGCCGGCATTGAGCACGACGCCGTTCGTGAATTCGACGGTATCGTTGACCGCATCGATCTGACTGATCGTGAACCCCTGGTACTGGTCCAGCTCGCCTGACGCCACAAACAGATCGTCGCGGAAATTCAGCCGCCGAAGCTGGCGCTTGATCTCACCTGACTTCAGCTTTATTTCCATCTCTATCCGGGCTACGGGCGCCTTCTTAGAGATGTCGATGCCTTCGAGGTAGAGGTAGGCATTGGTCCCGGCCAACCCACGGGTTTGGATGCCGCGCACGGCGATCTTCTTTACCAGCTTCTGGTTGTAGGCGTCGAGTGCGTCCAGCCGGTGCACCCGGTTGTGCTGGGTGCGGTGCGTGGCCGAGTAACGCAGGATAAACAGGGGCTTGAACTTCGGCAGCGCCTCCATCGTGGCCTTGCCTTCCATCTTCTGTGGCTCGTCCAGAATCAGGATCGGCCGGTTTGCCGCAATCACGTCGATAGGCCTGCGCGACTGGAAGTCGTCCAGCTCGTCATAAATGCGCCGATTATCCGCGCCACGGGCATTGAACGCCTGGATGTTCATGATCATCACGTTGATGCCGGCGTCCGAGGAAAAGCTCTCGACCTCGTGCAGGCGCTTGGAGTTATAGATGAAGAACCGCGCCTTCTTGCCATAGCTTTCGGTGAAGTGGTCGGCCGTCATCTGGAAGGATTTGTAGACCCCTTCGCGGATGGCGATGGACGGCACGATGATGATGAACTTCGACCAGCCATAGCGCTTGTTCATCTCGAAGAGGGTCTTGATGTAGCAGTAGGTCTTGCCCGTGCCGGTCTCCATCTCGACATCAAGGTGAACGCCGGTCGCTGCCAGCGCCTGCCTCTTGTAGGTTGCTGGGGCTGGCACGCGCTCACCCCAGTTGTTGAAGGTGGTGAAATCCGCCAGCGACTGCGAGAGGGGCAAGTTCTGTCGCCGCTGGACCTTCTGGATGTTCTCCAGGATCTGCGCGTCGGTCAGCGCGAGATCGGCGTTCTTGAAGCCTTCCTCGAAGACGCTGGTCTGTGCCTTGCGGCCGGGGTCGATGCGATAGGTCAGGCCCGAGGTCATGGGCTGGCCGGCGAAACAGTCGACCACGTCGTTGACGGCATTGGTCTGATAGGGCTGAACTTTGAACTTGAGTTTCATGTGTCTCTCTTTCTGCGTTCTTTCTGCAAGCGTCGCTCAGACGACACCATGCAGAAAGCGATAACCAACTGATATTTAGCGATTTTTTTTCCACCAATCATTCTGCAAGCATCCATTTCGGCCGCCCTCTGGAGCCTGCATTACGTATACGGCCCCGCCGCCTCAGTTTGGTTAGCAAGTTGCTGATTTTATTTATTTTTTGGTCATTAGTCAGAACGTCGCTGAGCTTGTCGATCAACAATTTATCAATATCGGCGCGGCTGGCCTGGCCAGACTGCTGCAGATAATCGGTGACCAGCTTGGCGTAAAACTCATCATCCTGGGCGCGGGTGCGAATATAGTCCGCCATGCTACCGGTCGCCTTGGCAACTGTGGCAGATACATGGAAACGGGGCTTACGCCCTTCAATCAGCCCCGCACGCTTTAGGCGGCTCACAGCCTCATCGGGAATCGGCAGCTTTTTCTGCACCCGGTCCAGGGCAAGCACATCCCCGAGCGGCAGGTCGGTTTTCTGAATCAGTAACCGGCTGTAGGCCGGGTCAACTACCCCACCGTAGATGGTCAGCCTGACCGCCCCGGGCTTCTCAAGGTCGTAATCCGGCATGGGTAAGTAACGCCGGGCCTGGCGGGCGTACATGTCATGAATGCCGTAACCCATGGTGTCGATCATGTTCAGCTCGGCCATGGCCTGAGCCAGGAAGGGGTTCCGGTAGCGGCGGGGTACGCGGTTGCCTTCCAGATAGTCCCCCGGCGTGCCGTCGTAGAAGTTGCCCTCATTCTCGAACACCAAGCGGTCGAGCTGCTCGATCACCACGACTCGGCCATTACGGGTGTAATCCTGATGGGCAATGCAGTTGTGCAGTGCTTCCAGCACGATCTTTTGGTCGTACTTGGAAACCTCAATGGGCAACAGCTCATCCTGCGGCAGCAAACGCAGCTGGATATTGCGAATGCGCTGATACAGCTGGGTAGTGGCCAGCAGAAACGGCGGCGCAAAGTGGTGATAGGCTCGTTCGGCCCCCTCCAACTTCCAGGTCATCTGTGCCGGGTGCGGAGACAGATGCCAGACCGACTCGGGCTTGCCAAGCAACAACAATGCCGTCCGCGTGATCTGACCGTTCTGAGTGATGCCCGCCCGGTCCAGGAAAGTCGTCAGCGGCCAGCCCATGACCTCTTCGGCACTGAAGCGGTTGGCATACTTCTGGGCAAAGGCCTCCCGCGCCCTGGTCAGCGCCGCCTCCTCCAGGTCGGTCAGGCTGGCCGCCGGCACCAGTTGCGCGCTCCAGTCCTGTGCAAGGGTCTGCTGGCGAATCTCATCGAGCTTGTCCAGGCCCAGGGATACCAGGCTTTCGCCGGCTCGGGCGTGATAGTGCCCCTTCCAGGCTATCGGAATGCCTCGAGGCGCTGCGGGAATCTCGAACAGTAGTACCCGCCCGCCGGCATGGTGCAACTCATGGATATTGCGGAAGGAGACGCTGGGCTCGGTAGTTTGCGCCACTTGATGCTTCAGGCCATGCAGGCGCTCCGGCTCTTCCCGGTAATGGGTGCCCACCACCTCTCGGGTTTTGTTGCTGACGCCAAAGACCAGCCAGGCACGCTCCAGCCCGCGCAGATTGGCTTCGTTGCTGAGCGCGGAGAAGTACTTGCCAATATCATTGGTGTCGTAATCGTTGCTGGCTTGCTTGAACTCCACCACCTCGTTTTCCCAGGTGTTGATCAGTGCCTCAAGCAGCGCCTTCAGGGCTGACTGGTCCATTCCGCGCCTCCTCAGAGGCTTTTGACTTCAGTGGTGGGCGAGAGCTGGCGGAAGATCTGTTCGACGTTGATCTTCACCGCATCCGAGACGAAGCCGTTGTCGCGGAAGACGACGCGCAGTGGTTCGCGCTTGGCCAGCTCCTTCACCAGCTCCTCGGTCACGCCAGTTTCGAAGCAAGCGACCAGGGCATTGTCATCCACGAAAAACACGGTCTTACCCTGCACGGTCTCGCGGCGGATGGGCAGCGTCAGGTCCACGCCCCAATCGACCAGCACCTGGAACAGCAGATCCTCGGCCGTGCGGTCCTCTTTCACGTTGTCGACCATGTCGAGCAGGTCGGACTGCTTCATCTCGTCAGGTCGGTAGAAGACGTCCTTCATGTTCGACGTATCCACCTTAAGTACCCGGAAGCCGACATCGCGGTTCCAGTCGGGATGGCATTCGCCGTCAAACATCGTATTTCCAGCGCGGCGTATGCGCTCCTTCCCGACATCGGCAATTGTAGAGTAGCCAGCAGTCCGCGCTGCACTTTCTTCCGGCGTAGGTTCTGGCAACTGAATCTGGATATGGGACCGGCATCCCCCATCAGTCTTGTTTTGCAACATGACCGCATGGGCCGTAGTTGCCGAGCCGGAGAAGAAATCCATCACGAGCGAGTCTTTGTTTGTCGCAATCTGAACAATTCTCTGAAGCAATCCAACAGGCTTGGGGGAATCAAACACTTTTTCTCCGTCAAAACACTCTCTTATTTGACGTGTGCCTTTCTTATTACCTTCAACTCCCGTCCAGAGATTTGAGGGCCGCTTCTGCCTCCCCTCTAGGTAGAACTTCTGGTATGGATGCCACTCAGGCCCATTATCTCTATCGATTTTCTTCCATTGAACAAGTCCATTGCGTTCCATCTCATCGAAGCGATCTCTTCCACAAATCCACCGACTTTCGTATCCCCCAGGGCCGATCGGGTACACTAAGGTGCCATCCGGGGCCTCCACGCCATAGTACATGCTAGGCCTATCTTCACGACGATCTTCTCCGCCCGTTCTTCGCAAGGAGCGGGTAAGGTACCTACCTCTCTCATCCTCTTCGTTGTAAATCGCGGCATCTTCTTCCTGAAACTCAAGGCCGTTCAGTACAGCTTCGGGACTCCGACGAAAAACAACTATGTAATCTACCATATTAGTTAGGCCATCAAATCCTCCGCCGGTAGGCGTTCCAGTGGCGCGCGTAATTAGACCAACAAAATTATCCTCTCCAAATACTTCAATGCCAATCTTTTGCAAATTATGAAGCTCATGGTCATCGATTGAAATAAAAATCAGGCCATCATTTGCAAGCAGGTTGCGTGCAAGCTTGAGGCGCGGATACAGCATATTCAACCAGTCAGAATGATAGCGTCCATTCGTGAGCCGATTGGCGACTAATCGATTTCCCTCGGCATCGGCCTGACTGGACTGAAGAAGATATTCTTCGGCTTTAGTTGAGAAGTCGTCTACATAAATAAATTCATTGCCTGTGTTGTAGGGGGGATCGATGTAGATCAGCTTCACTTGCCCCAAATATGTCTCCTGCAGGAGCTTCAGCACTTCCAGGTTATCGCCTTCGATAAATAGGTTCTGTGTAGTATCGAACGCCACACTTTCATTACGAGATGGACGCAGGGTCTTGGCAACTGGTGTATTGGCGAGCGCCAGTGCTTCGCGCTTCCCCGGCCAATCCAACCGATACCTCTCCTGCGGCCCCTCTACGATATGGTCGCTCAACTCCTGCCGGAGCTGATCGAAATCCACCGCCAGGCGAAGCTTACCCGTCGCCTCGTCCCGCGCCTCGGTCACACAACCGGGGAACAGCTCGCGAATCTTGGCAATGTTGTCCTGACTCAGGTCGGGGCTATGCATCTTCAGCTTGTTGATTTTCTGTTCTTCAGTCATGTTGCCTCTGACTTTCCGGTGTAGGTTTGGACAAGGTGTCGAGCTCGGCCTTCAGCTTCCGAAGCTGGCGGTTGAGCTCGATCTTGCGGTTGAATTGTTTTTCACGATGGAGCCGGGTTTCGAGCCGGCGGCATTCGCGCTGCTTGATGGCGAGCTGGCGCTGCCGGTCGGCCAGCGCCTCGATGGACTCGCCTTCGCGTGCTGGCAACGGGATCAGTTGCCGCAGCATCTGTTCGTAGAGCCGAGCCAGGTCTAGGGCTACGGGCAGCGGCGCTCGCGACGCATCGGCCGGCAGCCAGTCGGTGGCGAAGTATTCGCCCATCACCCATTTTCCGGCTTCCGCCTCGTTGGGCCGCTTGTAGGTGGCGGCCACGCGGACCTGATCGCGCGCCGCGCCATCCGCTCGGCTGGCGGTCAGCTCGAAGATTAACGGAAAGCCAATGGCGCGGTCGATGCAGCGCAGGATATCGTCCGGGAGTTCCTCGGTCACGCCGCCGGGTTTCAGCGGAAGCGTGAATACCTGAATTTCCGGCACGGCCCGGCTGGCCTTTAGATTCAGGGTTTCCGGCGCCAGCTTGTACTGCCAGTCGATTCTGGCGACCTGCTGGGCGATTTTGTCCCGCACCCGGCGGCCGGGCTGGCCGGCGGCGTAGATGCGGGTCTTGGGCACCGCACGGCCCACGGCCGCGCGGGCGGGATAGTCGAACAAGGCAGGATGGGTGACCGGCGTACTCACTGGACCCCCTGCACGACGATAAACGACATCAACTCGAAGTCATCCAGCCCGGAAATGGGGTTGGTGAGCGCACTGGTGCGCGAGCCGGTGAAGAGGCTGTCCAGGTCCTTTTCGTCCTGCACCTGGATGATGCTGCGAATGGCCTGGTCCAGCAGGTCGGAATAGAAGCCCATGTCGCGGCCGTCGTCCGTGCGCTGGTTGAAGGGCCGGTAGGCCGCTCCGATAGGTTCGGCACGGCCCCGGCAAGCGGCACGGGCCAGATCCAGCAGGGGCTTGACCCAGGTGGCCGGAAGACTTCGCCGCCGGAACACAATAGTGACTGGGATTGGCGTCGTAGAACTTCTGGTCCGCAGGCGAGAGCCAGTCGCGGTTACCGAGCCAGTCGCACGCGTTGCAGCGGCTGCCGACGTGGATGTCTACGGCCTGCCAGCCAAGCGTGTCGCCACGCTGGACCACGCGCGGCACGTCTTGGGCAAAGAATTTCTTTACGCTGGGCACAAACTGCAGGAAGTCGACTGCCTCTCGCCCGAGATCCCTCATAAGGGCAGCTATAAGCACCGGCTTTGGCGTCGTTGGCCCAGCCTTGAACATCGCCTCGAACTCACTGAGAAACGGTGTCGTCCAGAGGTAGGTTTTCTCGGATACGTAGTACTTGTCTTTCAGGCCGTTGTGCTCGAGCCAGTTGGACAAGACCACAGCGTATAGACAGACCTCCGCCGCGTAGCTAGCGTTTCCTTCGGCGACATTCTTCAAGTCAATGATGGACAACGCCAACCGGTTCTCGCCAGGCGCAATCCGCTTCCGCCCCCCATCGCAGAGGACTTCCCAGTCACCCACCATCGGGTGATCCACGAGCACAATGTCAGGACGCATGCCAGACAGAAGGGGCACGAAAGCCTGATCTGCAGCGGAAACACCCAGGTTAGTCAAGAGCTGCGCTCTGAAGTCCTCCGGCTCTACCGCGGGCTGGATGCATAACGTCGGAGGTGTGATTGAAGGCAACTCAGTTAGCAGATCAATGTCTTTGAAGCTCGGGGCATGACAAACATGGCTCCCCAAGCGGGCGACAAGCATCTGGAATTGAGCGTTCTCGAAATCGTTGCCCGCGGCAGTTACGAGCTGCACGTTCGGCCTGGACTTCAGTGGTGCTGGCAGGCCTGCCGCCGCCATGTCGGGGGCAGTAGCATTGAACAAAGACAGATAAAGCTCCCGGTCGCACTGCGTGCGCAGGTACATCGAGAGCTTAGACTTGGAAAGTTTCTTCTTTGGTAGCGAGATAGCCATTGATCAAACCCTAACCTGCGGAGCATTCATCTTGCCCGCGTGCCGCAACATTTCGAATTCACGCCACCCCGGCACATGCGCGCTCATCAGCGCCTTGAACATCCTGCCGTGCGTCGAGAAACGGAGGTGCAGCAGTTCATGGACGATGACGTAATCCTGGAACCGCTCTTCCTGCTCGACGAGATCGGATGCGAGGGTGACGGTACCCGCAGAGGAGCATGATCCCCACTTCCTGCGCATCTCCTGCACCCGGATCACCTTCGGGTTGACACGCAGCGTCACCGCCCAGGCCATGGCGCGGCGCTTGAGCTCCTGAGCCGGATAGAGCGCGCCTTTTCCGGGCCCTGTACGCCTTCTCGCTCGGGAGTCGCGATACGCTGCACCACCAGCCTTCATCATTCACCCTCCATCAGCAGCAACTTGACCACCAGGTCGACGACGCGGGCGCGCTCGTCCTGGGAGAGCGCGAGGAGCGGCTTGTAGAGGGCAGCACGGAAGCGACGTTGCTCGTCGGGATTGACTGCCGCGTTCGGGAAGCGTCCGAGCAAAGCCTCGGCCTCCCTGGCGATTTCCATGGCATCGATGCCGGCCCCTTGCAACGCGGCATCGCCGCGCAACGTCCAATAGATCGCAAAGGCGCGTGCCGCCAGGCCGCTCTCACGGGCCGTCTTGAGCGCCGCCTCTTTCTCGGCCGCGAGTTGGGCCAGCAGGTCCATCGCGGCCAGGCCGGTGGTCTTGCGCTCCTCGAGGTCCTTCAGGATGCGTTCCGCACGATCCTTCAACGGCTGCAGCACCGGAGCGGTAGCGGGGTCCTCGTCGATCTCCTGTTGTAGACCGCGTACGAGGTTGAACACTTTGCCTTCGTCGGATCCCTTCTCGCCCCGCAACGATTCCAGCGTCTTGACGTCGAAGGTAACGCTCTTGGTCAGCCGCCCCAACCCCTCCTGTGTCGCGCTGCCTTCGATCAGCCGCCGGGTCTTGTAGGCGAGGTCGGCCACGAAGCCCACTTTGTCGGCGTAGGCGTTGCGGACTGCCGCGTAGAGCTGGCTCAGGTGTTTGTAGGTCGCTATGTGGTCGCGCAGTTCGGGCGATGGGGAGAGGATCTCCCACAGCGCCTCGATCTCCTTGTACGCCTCGAAGAAGGCCTTCCGGGCCTCAGGCGCGAGAAAGCGGCCATAGACGAGTCGTTCCAGACGCTCGTCGGCGCTGCCGCCCTCGCCGGCGTCGAGGTAATCCGTCTCGGCCTGGGCGATCTTCTGTTGGAAGTCCTGGAGCAGGACGTCGAGGTCCTCAATCACCCCGCTCACGTCGCTGGAATCGAACTGCAGGGCCTTCTTGAGCTCGCGCAGCACGCCGACGAAGTCCACCACCAGGCCGACCCGCTTCTGCACCCCGTTGGCATCGACGTAGGGGCGGTTGACGCGCGCGATCGACTGCAGCAGCACGTGGTCGCGCATCGGCTTGTCGAGGTACAGACAGTAGAGCAGCGGGGCGTCGTAGCCGGTGAGCAGCTTGTCGGTGACGATGAGGATCTTGGGGGCCTCGGCGGGCTTCTTGAACAGCAGCCGGACGTCCTCTTCCCGCTCGGGGGAGAGCTGGAGCTCCGCCACCAGGGGGCGATCGATGGCGTCGGCCGCGTTCTCCGTGTAGACGGGCACCGACCACTCCGGCGGCAGCAGCTCGTCCAGCGCCTTCTTGTACTTGGCACAGGCCTCGCGGTTGACCGCGACGAGGAAGGCCTTGTAACCCAGGGGCAGGACGCTCTCCTTGAAGTGCTCCGCAACGAAGGCGGCCACCTTCTCGATGCGGTCGTCGGCCGTCAGGAAGGTCCGCAGCCCCACCGCACGGTCCAGCACCTTGTTGAGTTCCTCGACGTCGGTGACCCCTTCGCTGTCGGCGAGCGCGAAGAACTCCTTGTCGAGGCGATCCGCCGGCACCGTCATCGTGGACGGCGCCATCACGTGCTTGATGGGCAACGTGGTCTCGTCGGCGATGGACTCCGCGATCGAGTACTTGTCGAGGTAGCCCAACTCGTCCTGGGCGCCGAAGATCTTGAACGTGCCCTCCCCCTGGGAGGTGCGGGCGATCGGCGTGCCGGTGAAGCCGATGATGGTGGCCTTGGGCACGGCCGCCATCAGGTAGGTGCCCAGGTCCTTGGCCACCGAGCGGTGCGCCTCGTCGATGAAGACGTAGACGTTGTCACGCAGGCAGCTGTCTTTGCGGATGGCCTCGAACTTGTGGATCATTGAGATGATCAACCCGCGGAAGTCGGCATCCAGCAACGCCTGGAGCTCGGCCTTGTTGTTGGCCCTTCTCACTGCGATGTCCTGTTGCTGCATCTCGCCGAGCAGGCGCTCGACCCAGCCCTTGAGTTGACCTTCCAGCTCCGTCCGGTCCACGACCAGGATGACCGTCGCGTTCGTAAAACGGGCCTTATCTTCCAGGATCTGGCGCGCCGCCGTCAGCAGCGTGAAGGTCTTGCCCGAGCCCTGGGTGTGCCAGATCAGCCCGCGGGTCTTGGCGGGGTCCAGGCAGCGGCCGAGGATGGCGTCGATGGCGCGCCGCTGGTGCTGGCGCAGGACGGACTTGCGCGTCTCGCCGTCCTGCACGTAGAACAGGATCCAGTGCTCCAGCGTGCGCAGGAAATCGGTGCGCTCGAAAAACGACTGCACGGCGAAGCGGTAGCTCTCCTCCGGCATCTGCTTCCAGCGCGCCATGTCACGCCGGCTCACGTTCCAGGTCACGCCGTACCAGTAATCGAGCAGGTGGGTCACGTTGAAGAGCTGCGGTGCCGCCAGCAGCTCCGGCGTCTCCAACTCGTAGCGGCGCAGTTGCTTGATTCCCCGCTCGATCGCATCACCGTCTTTCGGGTTCTTGTGCTCGACGATGCACACGGGCACGCCATTGATGACGAACATCACGTCCGCGCGGTTGCCCTTGCGAGCCGGCGGCTTGATCTTCCACTCCCAGGTGACATGGAAGGCGTTCGCCTCGACGTGCTCGAAGTCGATGAGCTGGACGCGGCGATGGCGTTTCTCGGTCTCGTCGTACCACTGGCGTTCGCCACGCAGCCAGGCCAACAGTTCCCGGTTGCCCTCGATGGTGGCGGGCAGCGCGTCCAGGGTTTCGACCACCGAACGCACCGCATCGGCCGAAAGCCAAGGGTTGAACGCGGCGAGCTTGGCCTCCAGCACGTCGCGGAAGAACGTCCCCGCCTCGCCCCCGCGCTTGACACGCGCATCCTCCGGCGTAATCGGCGTCCAGCCGATCTCCACCGCGTGCTTCACCATCGGGAACTGCACCGTGCCCGCCTCGGAGATTTTGAGGGTGCTCATGCAGCACCCTCCGCGGCACCGTCACCCTCGGGCTTCTTCACCGGCCGCGGGCAGACCGTGCGCAAGCCGTCGATGTGCTCGTACAGATCGGGGCGGATCGTGGCCCACATCGGGTCCAGGATGAAATCGATGCCCTCGCGACGCGCGAGCTTGGCGGCCGGCACGAAGTCCGTATCGCCCGAGATCAGCACGATCTGGTTGACCTGCTGCTTGTAGGCCAGGGAAGCGATATCCAGGCCCAGGCGCATGTCCACGCCCTTCTGGCGCAGGTCCAACCGGAAATCGTCGTCGGTGAGGTCCTCCCAACGCCGCTTGCCGTTGGTGAGCTCCTTCAGCACTTCGGCCTTGAGCTGCCAGCGTACCTGGCTGGTCGGGATCTCGCCCATGCGCAGCGCCACCTTGCGCAGGCCGCGCAGCACCTCGTGAAACTCGTGCCGCCAGCGCGCCGTCGGCGACTGGGCCAGGTCCAGCGACTTCTTGGCCAGAGGCGTGTGCCCCTTCCAGGCTGCCGGCGGCGCGTCGTAGACGAAGATGCGGTACAGGCGGGCCGTGCGTCGGCCTTTGGCATCGTTGAGGTGATCAAGCGCCAGCTTGTGAAGCTTCTCGGCTGCGTCGCGAGGTGACGTGGCGCCGAACAGGCGCCTGGTACGCTTGAGGAAGAACTCGGCGTCCACCATCACCGCCGTCACGACGGGGGTGACGTGCCGCAGCAGGTCGGCGGCGCGGCTGCCGGAAAAAGAATTGCCCCGGGGTTCGGCGATCCCTGAATCGGTGAGGGAAGGCTTACTGCCAGGGGCGGATGACGGCCTGATCATAGCCGAAGTCTCCTTTTCTATCAAGCCACCACGTGGGGGGCGCGGTGGGGATCGAGCGCCGACAGATCGAGGTCGGCGACGCGGATTTCGCCCGTCATCAGCTTGTGCAGCAGGGACTGGAACAGTTCTTCCAGCACCGCGCGCTTTTTGCGGTGCAGGGCGATCTTGCGGTCGAGAGCGTCGAGGATAGTTGCAATCTGCGCCTGCTCGTCGAAATCCCTCGAGGTGAACAGGACGAGCTTCTCGAACGCGCCTTTGCTCAAGATTGGAACGGGACTGGGCGAGGCCGAATTGCGCACAATGTCCGAGCGGTAAGTGAGCAGGTGCGAAACGTAGTTTTGGTCATACCCTGCGCCCGGAATGATTGCGTTGATTTGTTGATTGGTGGCGCTAGCCGGTGCCGTGGTGCGTCCAACCTTGCCGATTGTTGAACCGATGCAGACAACGCAAGTGGTGCCTGCGGGAAGTGCCCGCGAAACTGCCAAACCCGGCTCGGTAATATGCTTTTGCGTCGAAGCAATCGGAAATCCGTGGTCAATATCGCCCGGCGAAATGAAAGGAATCGTCCCATCATCGTAGTACGTGCGTTCCTTGGTCGGAGGCGTCGTGCCTGTGACGATTTCGCCCAAGTCAGAAAAAGCAACCTCAACCCAACTCTCCGGCACCGGCCCGATCTCGGTCTCTTTCTGCGGCTCGCCGCGCAGTCCTCGCGTGAACAGTTCCCGCATGGCGGCGCGTTTGAGTTCTTGCAGCGTTTTCAGAAGCTCAAATTGTTTCTGCAAGGCCGATTCGGTCTGCCGCAGCACGCCGGCAATCGCTTTCTGCTCGTTGCCGTCCGTTGGATAAAAAAGCTCCTTTTCTTTCAGGACAGTGAAATGCCGGTTGTAACCACGCGCTGGCAAGTCAATGCTGCGGCAGGCGTAGAAGAAGAACAGCGGGTCAATCTCCGGCTTGGGCCGAAGCAGTTGCGTGCCGTCAGCGCCGCGTGCAAAGGGCGTATCCACGAATTTGAAGACGCGCGTATGGTCGCCAAAAACAACTAGCGGCAGCGGTGCATCAATCACGGCGTTTTCGTCGTCTGTCCAGCCCGCGATTTGCTCCTGCCCCTGGTCAATGATCGGAAACCGGCCCGCAGCCTTATAGTCCCGTGACTGCACTTTGGATTTGCCCGCGACTGGCACCGGAACAAGGCAGTCGGCTACGGATGTACTGGCCCATGTTTCCATCACGCGCCCTCCGTATTCACCAGCGGACGCAGCAAGCGCAGCAGCTCTGATGTGAGGCTGGTTTCTTGCTCATTGAGTCTTTCAAGCGTGTGAATCAGGTTCGGAACTGAGTCGACTTCTGCGCCATCTCTTTGCCCCACCCACCGACTCGGACTCAGGTTGTAATCCGCCTCCCTTGCCTGCTCCAGGGTGATGACGGCCACCTCGCCCTCGACCGCCTCGCCCTTGAGGTACATTGCCGCCAGCGGGCGGATGTCCTCCTCCGGCAAGTAGTTCTTGGGCCGGCCTTTCCTGAAGCGGCGGCTGGCGTTGAGTAGGACGATCTTGCCCTTGCGCGCAGCAGGCTTGCGCTTGTTCAGCACCACGATGACGCCCGCCGCCGTGGTGTTGTAGAACAGGTTTTCGGGCAACAGGATGACGCCATCGATCAGGTCGTTGTCCACGAACCACTTGCGGATGTTGCGTTCCTTGTCCTCATTCTTGGAGCCGGAGCCGCGCGTCACCGCGCCGGTGTCCAGCACCACCGCCGCGCGGCCATCGTTGGCCAGGCAAGCGAGCGTGTGCTGCAGCCACGCCCAGTCCCCCTTGCCGGTGGTGATGCCGCCGGCCGTGCGGAAGCGGTCGAACGGATCGTTGGCGAAGATGTCCGTCGCGAACGGCTGGTTCCACATGGGATTGGCGACGACGATGTCGTGCTGCTTGATGGTCCCATCCGCGTTGCGGAACTTGGGATTGATCATCGTGTCGCCACGCGCCAGCTCCACCTCCATGTCGTGGATGATCGCGTTCATCTGCGCCACGGCGTAGCTCTCGGCCTGGAGCTCCTGGCCGGAGAGCTTGAGCGGCACCTTGCTGGTCGGGTCGAGTTCACGGGCCACGAGCTGGAGCTTGATCAGCAGGCCTGCCGAGCCACAGGCATAGTCGTGACAGGTCTCGCCCGGCCTCGGCCGCATGATATGGGCCATCAGGAAGCCGACCTCGGTCGGCGTAAAGAACTCACCCGCGCTCTGGCCCGAGCCTTCGGCGAATTTGCGCAGCAGGTACTCGTAGGCCCGCCCGAGGAAATCCGGCTGCACGTCAGCCAGCCCCAGCCGGTAGCGCGGATCGGAGAAGGTCTCGACCACGCCGCGCAACTTGGCCGGATTGATGTCGCGCTCGCCGTTGCGCTCGGCGACGAAGTCCACCACGTCGATGACGCCCGAGAGCGAGGGGTTCTGCTTGACCACCGCGCGCACAGCCTTGGTGAGGTGCTCGCCGATGTCCTTCGGTGCGGTGCTGCGCTTCTTGTCGTCGAGCGGCCACTCATAGGGCTCGCGCCCGCTGATCACCGCCCAACGGGCTTCGGGCGGAAGATAGAACCGCAGCAGCGAGTGGTCGGACTCGGCGATCTCGAGTGCCGTGGCGCGATCGCCGTACTCTTCGGCGAGGCGCTCGATCTCGTCATCGAACACGTCCGACAGGCGCTTGAGGAACAGCAGCGGCAGCAGGTAGTCCTTGAACTTCGCCGCGTCCTTCTCGCCCCGGATGGAGCAGGCCGCATCCCAGAGCATCTGCTCCATGGGCTTGGTGGTAGGCGTCGCGGCGGCGGTTCGCCGACTGCGACGACGCGAGACCTGGACGGCGGCCTCCGGGGCATCCTCGGCAGCCTCCTCCACCCCGGCCTCGCGGGCGAGCGCGAGAATGGCTTCCTGCGCCGCGCGTTGCGGCTTGCTGCCACCGCCTTCCCAGCGGTTGACCGTGGCGAACGAGACCCCGAGCCGCTCGGCGAGCTGCTCCTGGGTGAGATCAAGCTTGGCGCGGATGGCGCGAAGCGTGGCGGGTAGAGCTTGGGCTTGTTTTGTCATTTTTGCGATATTTGCAATATCGCATCGCCTTGTCAAGCACAGCGTCAACCAAAAATATTCCTCGCGACCAACACCGAAGGCCAAACCCACCTGGCGCCATCGTCAACCACAGTGTAAACTGACAACTGAAGTGTCAACCAATGAAATGGAGCAGCCTGTGAGCGAGCGAATGTCGAACGCGCCTGTTTACTATGCGCTGGCACAGGCGCATTTCAATCCTGTTGCCGCGATGGCCAAGTACGTCGACCAGATCCAGGATCGGCTGCGGCGCGAGGGCTACCCACTATTCGAGCCGCAGCAGGTCACTCACTTGGTGGTCCCGGGTCCTGGACAGGCACAGCGCGTCGAGCCGCAGATCCAGCAGACGGTTTCCTGGCTCATGACCAGGAGCGACCGGACAGCCGGTTACATCCTTTCGCCTTCGGCGATCACCTTCCACACGACTCATTACGAAACCCACAATGAGTTCATCCCGGAATTGCTGCGCGGTTTGAATGCAGTGCATGAAACTGTAACCCTCGACCACGTTGGCCGACTGGGACTGCGCTACCTGGATGCCGTATTGCCACAAGCCGGCGAAACAGTCGAACAGTACCTGGTCGGTGGACTGCATGGCGTGGACTTCAATGCAACTCGCCGACACACGATGACCGAATCTGTGTTTACTACAGAAACTCGCCCACTCCTACCAACCGGGACGTTGGTGGCCCGCGTGTACAGGATGACTGCAGCGCTCGGCTTCCCTCCAGACATGCTACCTAGCGGTCTGGCGGTGAATCCACGGTTCGAGATGAAAGAACCTCGCGAACATGGCGTGATCGACACGGATCATTACGCCGAAGGGCGTATGCCAATCGATATGGACAAGCTTGGAGAGCAGCTGCTTTCGCTTCATGCGACGATCAAATCCGTGTTCGAAGCAACCACGACGGATCACGCACGCAAGGCATGGGCATGAGCTCATTGGAGGCATCTGCTATGTACACCGAAGCATTTCCTACACATCGAAGTGCGCCGTTCATCTTACCGATCAGTGCTGCCGCCACGGCAGCGTTCGCGTTGATCGGCTCGACGCTCGCGGTCAGCGGCACCGGTAGCGTGTTCGATATCTCCCGCGCCGGGGAGTGGCGCAAGCTGGTCGAGGCTCGCATTCCTGTCCATGTCGATATTGGAGCGACAGACGACGTCGTCGAGCGCCCGGATCTTCGTTCCGCTTCGGAACACCTGACCAACATACGGCAGGTGCTCAATCCAGCCATCGCTGATCTGGCGGCGGCATTTGGTGTCTCCAGGCAAGCGATCTACAAGTGGCTTGGCGGCGAGTCGATGCCTGAGGCCGATAATTTCAAGCGAATCCAATCGCTCAGCCATGTGGCCGATGCTTTTCACGAAGCTGGAATCACGCGTGCGCCTGCGATGCTGAAAATGAAGGTGTTCGAAGGCCGATCGCTGATGGATCTAATCACCGCCGACCAGCTTTCGCCATCGCACGTTCAATCATTGATTTCCGAAGCACGAGCCATGGATATGGCATACGACCGTTCCGGGCTGGCGCGAACCAAAGCCGAACCTTCGGACGATTGGCGTACTGAAGCTTCCATTCCCGGGTCTCCCGAGCAATGACGTGGGAGGAATGATGAATGCTGGCACGGGATACGGGTTGGCGACAGGGAGACCTACTCACTCGCGAAGCTGCGGCACAACTGGGCTTGGTCGAGACGGCGGATGACGGGGTCCGCGCCATCATCATCACGCACGACTGTGACATCTCGCATGAAGCCGAGCATTGCCTCGAGGTCATCCTCGCTGACGTAATCGGCGATGCAACGCTTGACCCGCAGCTCTCTTATGCCAAGAACCCGCGTCGACTCCATCTTGCGTATCACGTTGCGGATCGCAGCCCACTGATACTCGAGCTTCGGCACGGGAATCGACACCCGATTTCCAAAGACGCCTTTGCCAAGTACGCAGCGAGGGACGATAGCGTCTCACTCCCGACCGAATCGAAGCGAGTCTTGAAACAGTGGCTTGCCGCCCGCTATGGAAGGCCGGCTTTCCCAAATGCGTTCGAGAACCGGCTGAGCAAGCGCTCCGGCAAACGAGAGGTCAAGAACTGGATTGCAAGGATTCTGGAGCCAGAGGCAAGGCATCTGGTTGGCTTGTTCTTTGATCTGGGTGCCCAGCGTTAGACAGAGGAGACCGACGGCGAACCATACGCACTGTCTATATCGGTGGTCTATGACGCAATTGAGGGTGGCTCACCTGCACGTGAGTCCGCTGAACGCGTCGCGAAGCAGTTGCGCGATCTTTTCGAGAGGGTTTACGGGACGCCAGACATAGCCACGGAAATCGCACTTGATGCCTGCGAAGCGGTGGCCGACACGCACATGACGCTTGCCGATCTTCGACGCGTAGATCAGTGGAGACTAGAATACGTCAGCTTACGCGACGACGAGCAAGGGGATTTTCTTCCCGTTGGTGAGATTCCTGCCTGACTAACAAGGACCGGACGCACTTCCTCTACTGCCCGGTGGAACCGCTCCGAATCATCACCAGCAGTGATGGTCACCCACGCCCCAAGCCCGCTCCCCGCCGAAGGGTGGCGCGACATCATAGGCGGACGCGGGTTCGATTCCAAAATTGGGAATCGAACTGGCGGTCGATCTGAGGCACTTTGGCTGATGCCAAGGCCGGCCGAAACTGATTCGATTACCGACAGCAGGGGCTCGGCTCCGCGCCTATCCGCAGGAGCCCGCAGCGGCTCTAAGGCGCTGAGTTATCAGGGTTTGGCGCTGGTTGCCGCCCCACCACCAATACTGAAGCCCCAACTGTTATCAGTTGGGGCTTTTTCTTGTCTGTTTGCACCCAGGATGACGAGCGGCTGTGGGCTTCGGACTGATTCCAACAGGCTGTCGGACCAGTCGTAGACCAGGACACATCAAACAATGAAAACAGACTTGATCGCAAAGTACGCGCCGATTCTTTGTGGGTCGACGCCTCCAGTGGTGCGCGACCCGCGCCTGTTGAT